>CAYNPP010000001.1:0-25642 GCA_964399095.1 uncultured bacterium
TTATTGATTGTGATGCTGATAATATTATTTGTGATGGAGATGAAGATTGGATTGATACTATGGGTAATGGTCAGTGGGATGAGGGAGAAGAGTTTACTGATATTGATGGTAATTCATTATGGACAGAATGGATTTCAGGATACTGCTCAGGAGAAATTATGCCAAGTATAGATGATTGCGCTAAACTTCTTGAGCTAAGTAAAATGAATAGAAATTTTTTTCATTGGTATAATCCATATGATGATTGGCTAACATCTAATATATGGCCCAATATAGAAACTTCAACAAGGGCACAGAATACATCAACTAAAACTTTATGGATTCAAACATCAGAAAATTGGAATAGAGAAAATTGGAATGGTATATCTACAGCTCTATACCCCAGTGACTATAATCAAGAGAGAAGTAAATATATGGATATTTGGTTGTATACAAAAGAAATACAAGATGAGGAAATGACCTTAAATATTGATATTGGATATATTAGTGAGGATATGAATGGAGATGATGTTTTAAACTCTGAAGATTTGCCTATTTTTGGAAATATTGGAAACAATATCCTTGACGAAGGAGAGGACGTGGGATATGATGGCTGTCTAGATCCCTATGAAAATGGCTATGGCTCATGTTTAAGTGTAGGAACATTTGCAAGTTATTGTGATAGCCTTTCTATAAATGAAACAGTAAATATAGATAATTGGCAGTATTATGTTATTAGTGGGCTTTTCCCAGATATTATCAACTATGGTTTATGTTCAGAACTAGAAATCTCTGATGATGGTAATTACATTGATCCCAATAAAGATAATTTTTCTTATGATGAAGGCAGTGATTACTACACAAATATAAATGGTTCAGAGGGAAATGGAGGAGTACAGGGATATGTATATCCTGATACAGAAGACATAGATGGTGATTTTCTTCAAGACTTTAATAATGATTATTTCACGTATGAAATTCAGCCGTTACTAGATGCGCCTATTGACTCAACTATTTTTAGTAATGGTGAGGCGACAGGTTGGAAGCTATTTAGAATAAATCTATCAGATTTTAAAACTGTTTTAAACCAGAACCATAGCAGTATTGATTGGAGTGATGTTCGAATGATGAGACTCTGGGTTCAGGGAGAAGGATTAAATAATATTGGAGTAGCTAAAATTGATATTGTAGGAAGTCAGTGGGAGGAAATAGGACAAACAAATTTAGATAGCTTAGATCATGAATCTACATATATAATAGACCCTAAATTTTCTATTAGTGTTATAAATAGTGATGAAAATTCTGAATATAGCTCTCCAGAAGGGGTAGAAGGGGAGTACGATGAATATAATCAAGTCCAGCTTAAAGAACAATCCCTTGTAATGGATTTTATTGATAGTGGAATTGAATCTGGAAACGCTGTTAATATAAAAAAAATATTAACCTACATGTCCAATGATAATAAGGATAATTTCTTTGCATATGAAAAATTACAAATGTTTATTAATGGACAGCCGGAGTGGAATACAAATTGGAATGAAGATGAGGAGTTAAATGATGTGAATATTATTTTTCGACTTGGTAAAGAAGATGAATACTATGAACTAAGGCAGCCTATTTACCGTGATTGGGATGAAAGGAATCACATTGATATTAATTTAGATGAATTGACAAAGAAAAAATTAGATATAGAGTCATTTGATATATTTACCGATATAGGAATAGATAGCACTACAAATATAAATGAAGATGGCTGTGGTAGCGGATTATTAAATGACAGCTACGCAAATATATTAGAGCTTGTTTATGTAATGATTGAAGGAGATAATACTGCTTTTACATGCTCAGATACAAATGAACAAAGTGAAGGCTGTGATGAAATATTTAATCTAGTGTGGGGAAATCAAACTGATGGATTAATAAATTATTCTGATGGTTTTTTTACAGACCCTAATGATTCCCTGTTATTCGTGTGTGGTCCAGGGAATATTGCTTGGAGTGAGAATGCTAGTATCTATGATCCAAATGGAGATAACTATAATGAGCAGAATATATCCGGATCAGAGGGAAATAATTCTTATGACTATGGAGAGATATTTGAAGATATAAATTTAAATGGTGAATATAATTCTCCGCCCGATAATTATGATGAAGAAAATGAAATATACTTTTGGAGTAATGGATTAGAGAGTTTATGTGGTGAATGCAAAGAATTTATTATAAAAGGAAGCCCTGCAATAAATAGGATTGAATATGTAATGGTTGGAGTTGCAAATGAAACAGATCAATCAGTTTACGGGCAGGTTTATATTAATGAGTTACGTTTCACTGGTGTAAAAAAAGAGGAAGGAGAGGCGTTTAGATTTAGTGGAAAAATAAATTTTTCAGATTTACTATCATTTGAATCTAATTATCAAAAAGAGGATGCTGACTTTCATAGATTGCAAGAAAGATTAGGTACTGGGAGTTCTTCTGAGACTATGTCATTCAAAACTTCCTTTAATTCAGATAAATTTTTACCTTCTAGCTGGGGGATAAAAATACCATTCTATATAAATTATACAAAACAGAATAGCACTCCAAAGTATTATCCATATCAGCCAGATGTATTAACTGAAGGATCAGATTTGAGCGCTCTAGATGAGATAAAGACAAGCAACAGAACTACTAGCTTGAGTTCATCCTACAATAAAGGTACAAGATCAAAAAATTGGTTAATTAGAAATACATTAGATAAAATCAGCCTTAGCTATTCTATTATTAATAAGCTAAACTCTTCAGTTACTGTTTTAAGTGATGAGTCATTTAATAAGGATTTAGGAGTGAACTATAATCTTTCTTTTTCAAAGGACAACTATCTTATGCCTTTTAATCAGGATGGATTACTAAATAAAGTTTTAACAAGCATTCCTATAATAAAGTTTTTTACTAAACCCATTTTTAATAAAATTAAAGATACTAAAATATTTTATTCTCCAGACAAAATTTCATCCAGCTTAGGAATTTCAGATGACTATCAACTAAAAATTATGAGGCAAGGTCTTGACACAACAGAAACAAAAAGTATTGATGTAAATAGATCAATGACAATAACTCAGAAAATTTTTGACAATCTTCAGACTAATTATAAGATAGTGGTTGGAAGTGACATTTATCATGAGATGGAAAAAAATAATTTAACAAGAAATGATATTCTGAAAGAATTTAATTTTGGATTAATAGAAAATATTTCGCAGACATTTTCAAGTACATATGCCACCGACATCTTTTTTTGGCTTAGACCTACTATCAAATATAACCCAACATATTCATGGACCCGAGGGAACCCAAGTGATGAAATCCAAACGAGCACGATAAAAAATACAACTAATCTAGAAACAAAATTTGATATTGCTCCTAAAGAACTTGTAGAAATTTTTTATGTCCCAGAAAACAATAAATCATCTGGAAGTAAACGAAGAGGAAGAAGATCTAATTCAAATAAAAAAAATGATAGAGAACCATTATTTAAAGAATTAAATAATCCATTTTTAAAAACATTTTTTAATTTCATGCATTCTACGCTTGCGAAGATTTCAAAGGTGCAATTTCAATATGAGATATCTGAAAATCATACACATAGTAATATTCTAGCTGAACAGAATATTGATTATATGTTTAGACTTGGCTTAGAAGAGTCCCCGGGCTCTTTAATTTATAGTGATCAAGATGGGCAATTAGGTAGTTTTTCTCATTCATATAACTATAATTATAGAGCTACAATAACTAGCATAAGTATTACTCCTTCAATATCACTAACTGGATTAGAATTTAAAATAGACAGCGTAAGGGCTGTACAGTCCACAGGCATTCCTTCCTCAAGCAAGGTTGGTAGCTACCTTCCATTGGGGCTCTATGGAGAAAAGGGAATTCCATTACCCTCTTGGGGGATTTCATGGTCAGGACTTGAAAAAATTACTTTTATAAAAAATAGATTTAAATCATTTAAGTTGTCACATAATTATAAGGGACAAAAAAACTCATCATATCAAGATAATTTGCTGATAAAAAATGATTATACTTTATTATTCTCACCACTAATAAAAGTTGCTGCAAGATCTAAAGGGAAAAATCCACTTGATTTTGAATTTAGTTCAAAATATGGTTTAGATATTTATTCAGAAGAAAATACTCTTGAGCATGAAGTGACAACCCAGTTTCATGGAAAAATAGAGTATAGTAGGTCAAAAGGAATGTATATCCCCATACCATTTTTTAGAGATCTTAATTTTGATAATACTGTAAGCTTTTCATTTAATACAGATTATGATTTGTCAAAAAAATTAGTTTCATATACAGCTATAGATAATAAAGATGATTTGATATTAGATGATAGCTCAAGTAAAATAACACTGACACCCAAAATGACGTATAAGTTCTCAAAATATGTGAGTGGTAATATTTTCTTTAAATATATTTTTACCGATGATATTAATACAGGAACAAGAGATGAGAAAGATTTTGGTTTTAATGTGACTATTGCAATTAGAGGGTAGCGATGATTATTACATTATTAATATTTTTACAATGTTTAGTAGCACAGGACGCGATTTATTTTAATGGTAATCGAGCTATGGAACATTTAGAATATCAATGCTCTTTTGGGCCAAGGTACCCAGGGAGTGAAGGTCATAAGAAGTTCTCAGATTCATTGATTTCATTTCTTAATAATATAGCAGATATGAACTTGGTGTATAAAGATTCTATTATTAATCCAATAACAAATAATAAAATAGAAATCACAAATATTTTATCAAGGTTCAATCCACGATCAGAGAATAGAATTATGATTATGGCGCACTGGGATACTAGAGAGATTGCTGATAAAGATAGCAATTATAATATAGTTCCCCTGGAGGCACCGCTAGGAGCAAATGACGGTGCAAGTGGTATTGCAATTTTAATGACACTCGCTGAGATGCTAAATAGCAACCCTTTAGTTAATTTAGGCGTTGACCTTTTATTCCTTGATGCAGAGGATCAAGGATTATATGGAAAATCAGATACATGGGCTCTTGGTGCAAAAAGTTTTTCAAAAAATTTAAAAAAACCTTTTCCAAGGTACGCTATTTGTCTTGATATGGTAGGAGATATTGAGCAAGAATTCTATATTGAACGTTTTTCATATAAGCATGCTCCTTGGGTTGTAGAAAAAGTTTGGAAACTAGCAAATGAGCTGGGCTATGAACAATTTAGAAATATGCTAGGCCAGCAAATTATTGATGATCACTATGTGTTATTTCAAAATACAGGAATCCCAGCAATTGATATAATAGATTTTCAGTATCCAAATTCAAAAGAAAATTATTGGCATACAATTCAAGATACTCCAGATAAATGCTCCGCTGAAAGCCTTGAAGCTGTGGGAGTTGTTATTGCGACTCTAATCTACAGGGAGGATAGGTATTAATATCAATTTAAGATACCCTTAGATTACTAAATAATGAATACAAAAAAATACATATATATATTGATTTTGTTTATTTTCTCATGCACAGAAGATATAGAATTATTTTCTGATTCTGGAGATATTATTGAGAGCACCTTTATATCGTATAACTATGACAGTGATACTAATATCAGTTCAATATATGCTCAGCTAACAATAAACTATAACTTTTTGGATATTGTAAGAGATATATGGGTGGAGATAGAAGATATAAATAATGACTCCACAGGATTTTTATTAAATGATGAAGGGGTCGATGGTGATGCTATGTCAGGAAATGGCATCTTTAGCCTTGTTAAAGAGATTGATATTTTAGATAACGGAGTATATAACGCAACATTCTACATTGTTAACGGATCTAATGATACAGATTCTGTCACCGTAGAAACAATCTCGACTATATTTGATGTAGGCCTTCACTCGCCAGTTGTAAACCAAGCGTGTGTGCCTGAATTTTTTATTACTTCTCAGGAGGTAGTGGACAGCTTTTATGTCTCTGTTTCTATTAGTGATTTGAATGGATTCAATGATATAAAATCAGTTGTTCTTGAAATGAAAAAACTCCAGGGGTATGAGGGAGCTGGGGTTCTGGATGAAAGTGGTAATTGTGTGTATGAACAACAACAAGATGCTAATTATATGCCCATTATTAATATGAGCTTTATCCCTGATATCTCTTTATTAGAAAATTGCGGGGTATCAAGTCCTCAGGAAAATGTATATATTTATACAACGGGACTAAGCATAGACCCATATAATGGTGGACCTAATTGTGGACCACATGGACCTGTTTCATTTAGATTCAAGGTTACCGACTATTCAAATTTTGTTGACCATTTGGATAAAGATATTCTAATATGTTGGACTGGAGACCCAGCATGCGAATGATATACTTACTACTGCTATTATCAACTATTTACTGTCAAACTCCCAATCAGTTTGCTATTGATGGTAATCAATCTAGTGCAGCATCTAGCGATACATACTCAAATCGACTAAATTCAAATCATGTAATTAATATCGAAATTTTTTCAGATAGCGTGATATTCCTTGGGACAACAAATGGTTTAAACATGGCAAGTTATAATTTAGAAGGATACGAGTTTATCAACGATCCTAATAATAATATTTTAGGAGGAAATCCTGCACTAGTTGTACAAGATAGTATCATTGCAGTCTCTGGAGTTGCAGCTTTTTCTATAGCTGGGGGAGTAGAAAATGGCGGAACTGGCATTTTGTACTCTATAGATAGCGGAGAGTCATGGAATTATATTCTTCAGCCTATTGATTCATCTAGCTATCTAGATTCAGAGTACACTGATCAATATGCTTGTTCATGGGGAAACTATGACGATAGCTCATTATTTTCAAATAAAGAGAACTGTGATGAGAATTGTTTTGATTGTTCGGGGGCACAGAGGTCATGTGTAATGTATGACTATATATCTTGGGGTGATCAGGATTCAATATTAAATTTTTCGGTTACGACTCACATTCATAATATCTCATATGGACTTGCAGTACACGGAAACTATATCTATGCAGCAAGTTGGGCAGGATCATTGAGAAGGTTTAATTTTACTATAGAACAACCTTCGTGGGAGGTAGTCCCACTACCAATGGATAATCAATACTATCTGAATTCCAATGAAATGGATGTTTCCTCTTTTCAGGTAAACCCTATCGGAAATTATATTGCAGGAGAAGATTGTGGATATGAGTTTGATAATCACAAGGTTTTTTCAGTACATGCAGTGCAAGATACACAGTGGGTAGGGACTGCAGCTGGCATAAATAAGGGTATTGTCAGCTCTGGTGGCCTTATAGATTGGAGCAGATTAACATCAGAGAACAATGGATTCTATGATGATTGGATAATAGGATTTGAAAATCAGGTTCTCGATGATGGTTTGAATAGAATTTGGGCTATCACATGGGATAGAAGATTTGATGGATCTTATCTTACCTATGGTGGCCCCCCATCATACTCTGATAATGGAGGATACACATGGAAAATAATAGATTATTTAATAGATAAAAAAATAATTACTTATAATATATCCACAAGCGAGAATCAATGCTATGTATCTACTGATCAAGGACTATTTTTATCCAATGAATCAACTAATATGGAGCTATGGGAGCAGGTTATATTGCCAAACTATATCATCAATCAAAGTGTTTATGATGCGGAGATAATTGATGAAAGTGGCGATTTGTGGATTGCAAGTTCACCGCTTTCTATTATTTCAGAAAATTCCATTAATTATACTTCTTCAGTAGGAAATATTGAAGATATATTCTATGCATATCCTAATCCCTTTATGATTGATGAAGATGAACATATAACTTTTTCATATAATGGAGATGAAGGAAATATAAACGGAATTATTGATATATACGATTTTAATATGGATAAGGTAATTTCAATAGACCCACTAGAAATCACCTCATGGAATGGAAAGAATCATTTTGGGCACCAGGTCGCAAACGGAGTGTATATATGTGAGTATGTGCATTCAGACAATTCTAAAAGTTATTTTAATGTTATGGTAATAAACTCAAGATGAAAAAATTGATATATATATTAGTTTGTCATTCTATTGCTTTTTGTGATTTTGGCGGTGGCTACGCAGGTTCAATTTTAAGGCATGGCTCGAGTGCAAGAGAAATATCATTGGCTAACTCTTTGGTTGCAACAGAAAATTCTGGTTTTAATGCATTTTCAAATCCGTCTATTTTAGGAAATATTAAGAATTTAGAATTTGGGACTTCAGTTTTTAGTTTATCCCATAATCGAAATTTGCAGGCTATAAGTATTTGCAAAAACTTACCTCCAAGTGCGGGTGCAGGAATTTCTTTTTTAAGAGGAGGAATTAATAGTATCGTTGGGATTAATTCTGATGAGTTTTTTGTGGGTGACATGAACTTTAGCGAAGGATATCTAATGCTTAGTTTTGGAGTAAAATTAAATAGATTATTATCATTTGGAATAAATGGAAAATCACTATTTCAAAGATATTCTTTATCTACTGATGAAAAATATATGTCAAGGGGGATATCCCTTGATTTTGGAATTAGAAGTAATCCGTTTGATAATATAGATATAGGGATACAGATAGAAAGCCTTTTTGGAGAGTATAATTGGAATCAGTCTGTTTCTTCTTCATCAGTTCCATATAGAGAAAGTATTCCAAAACGATATGTCTATGGACTTTCATATTATCCTACAAGCAAGTGTCAATTATTGTTTCAAGGAGAACATCTATCTATTCCCGATGGATACATGTCGAAAAGATTAAGTGGTGGGCTAGAGTATCAGCTACATATTATAGATAATGTGAATCCCATTTTTCTTAGATTTGGTTTAAAGCAAACAAGGTGGCTAGAAACTGATCAAATATCAGTGCAGCAATTAATACTACCATCTGCGGGTATAGGGATAGTATTAAAATTATTTAATAAGTTTTCGATAAATTTAGATTATGCAATACATTCAAGTAATATAGGAATTAACAATTTGTTTAGTTTTAACACAGAAATATGAAAATTCTATTAGTTTATATAATATTTTTCTTTTCATCGGTATCGGCAATTGGTTTAAATGGAATCGATATTCCAATAAACACAATTGATCTATCTTTGTCTTCTTCAGGAATAGGAAGTAATAATAATATTTTTCTTAATCCTGCGTCAACTAATCATTATAATGGCTCATCTATTGGATTTTCATCTAATAGGTGGATACAGGGGCTAAATGGAAATTCAATTTATTTTTCAAGTAATAGCTTATTACTTTCTTTTACTTCAATTGGGATAGATGACATTGAAATTAGGGATGAAATTGCATCTGAAGATCCAATAGATATTGTATCAGCAAATTTTATAGATTTCAAATTATCTAAAAGTATCAAGCTAAAGAAAAATTTACATGCAGGTATATCTACAGACATGATATTTAGCCAAGTATTTAGTGATAATACATTTGATATTACATTTAGTTTTGGACTGAAAAAATATATAAGTGACAGATTGAAGGCTGGTATCTTAATAAAAAATTTTGGTTCCATGGTTGATGAAATCTCAAGTATGCATGGAATTGGAGTTTCCTACATATTTAAAACGAACACAGAGCTCATAACTGATATAAATTACTCTTCTAATAATGGAATAGGATTCCACATGGGAATGATTCAAACAATCAGCAAACTAACCCTCAGAGGTGCTTACTCACATTACGATAATAGAACAGCAGTTTCATCTGGTTTAGGAGTAGATATAACTAAAAAAATTAATTTCACTTATTCTTTATTATTAATACCAGGCTCTGGTTTAGGCCCCGCACACTATTTTGGATTAAATTTTACTCTATAATAATTAATAAAACTTCATTGAGGAATTTGTAAAAAATCCTTAAGTTAGTTCATAGTGTTCCCCCAAATAAAATGTCAAATACGGAGATGATAATGAAAAAAATTACCCTTTTTTTTATTTTAAGTACAATGCTTACTGCCCAAATTTTTATAAATGAAATCGATTATGATCAGCCAGGGACAGATGCAAGTGAATTTATAGAATTATCAGGTCAGGCAGGCTCTTATTCAAATGTGACTCTTAAACTAATAAATGGAAATGATAATAGTGAATATAATTCTTTTAATCTAGGGACATTTACATTGAACGATGAAAGTAATGGCCATGGGTTTTATGTGATTGGCACATCATCAATACCCAATGTGGATTTTTCTGCGGGGGTCCCATCAACAAATGCAATCCAAAATGGTGATCCAGATGGAGTTGAGCTATGGGTTGATGGTCAGATAGTAGATGCAGTTTCCTATGCAGGGAGCATGAGTGACTCAGATGGAGGAACAATGGAAGAAGCAACACCGAATGAGGATGATGAGTTCTGGGAGGGTGGTGAAGGTTTATCTATAGGAAGATTAGGCATTGATAACTCTCCGTGGGTTGTTATGTCTAATTCCCCAGGAGAAGTGAATCAGGGTCAAATTTTAGATCCTGATGCAGATTTTCCCCCCAGTGCAAATGCAGGGTCAGACCAATCTGTAGAACCAGAGGACTTAGTCACTCTGGATGGGAGCGCAAGTTTCGATTCTGATGGGGCTATCGTTTCTTATCTTTGGACACAGACAGCAGGAGAAGAAGTTACTTTAAGTTCCGACACTGATGCCATCGTGACATTCACTGTCCCTGTAGTAGTAGAATCTACTACATGGACTTTTTTGCTGACAGTTGAAGATGATGCAGGGAATACCGCAAATGATGAGGTAAATATAACTGCATACATGTTGACTCAAACAGATATTTATGATATTCAGGAAAATTTTGAAGATTATGATGGTCAAGTTGTAAATGTGATTGGAACAGTTACCATTGGAGACAGTCTTTTATTTCCAAGTAAAACTAAATTCTATATTCAGGATGAATCTGGGAGGGGAATACAAATTTATAATGATCCTCCATTAGAACATGTTTATAATAGAGGTGATTATATCGAAGTGACAGGAACAGTAACCAGATATAATGATGATGTGGAAATTATTGAGCCAACAATTACACTTCTTGAGACTGACACTGATTTACCAGAATCGTATACCGTAACAGGCAGTGAAGGAACTAACATGAATGGAACATGGGCAAATGCCACGGGGACGTTAAGTGATTATTGGTATTACCAGAGTGGATCGACAGAATTCACAGCTCTTACGATTACAACCCCTCAAGGGGCAGATATTCAAACTATGTTTTGGAATTCTGCGGTCCCATCTTCTGAGCTTACAGAGTATGAAGATATGGTTGGTGAAGAGCTTAGTATTTTGGGTGCTATAACTTTTTATAATAGTGCTGTTCAGCTTACTTGTGGATATAAAATAGATATTCAATCAAATATTGATCCAACTTTACCCGTTGCTGATGCAGGTCCTAATCAATCTGTTTCTCCTGGTTCGGTTGTAACTCTAGATGGTAGTGCCAGTTTTGATTCTAATGGTACAATAATTGGCTATGAATGGGTTCAAATTAGCGGTACAGCAGTAATGTTAGATGAAGAAGACAATGCAAGTACCTTCTTTACTGCACCTGATGAAATTGATATTATCAGCTTCAGACTTACAGTGTGGGACAATGATCTTAATCCAGCAATGGATGAGGTAAGTATAACAGTTATCACTTCAGAGCCATTGATGATATCTGAAATTATTAATAACTGTAACGATGATATGGGTGAATCTTTAACTTGTGATGGAGAATATGATTTAAGTACTGAGAGTGCAGGAGGATGCCCACTATATGGACAGCAGGTCACAACTACCGGCACTGTAATTGACTATTTTGACATAACTGTTTTTAATGGCCCCTATTCATTTACAATACAGGATGATTCAGGTCAAATGATAGACTTTGTTGTTTGGCCAGAAAGTAGTGAATATCAGGATGGATTTGATATAACTGAAACTGATTTAAATATCTTGACACAAGAGCCATTTGGTGTGCATACAGTTGAAATAACAGGAGAGCTTGGTGCGTACTGTGATGATGATGAGATGCTTGATATTTATAGTGAGTGGCAAGTTACTGTTGAATATGAATCAGATATCACTATTATGAATTCATTGAGCAATGAACTGACCATCCCAGGTGAGCACACCCTATTTCAAAATTATCCAAACCCATTTAACCCTGAGACCATGATTAAATTTGATGTTCCTTCTTTAGATTATATAAAGATTTCTATTTTTGATTTAAAGGGGAATTTAATACTAGATTTAGTTGATAAATCATTTACACCAGGAGAATATTATGTAACTTGGGATGGAAAGGATAAGAATGGGCAACCTGTCTCCTCAGGATTATATATATACCAGTATAAATCATCAATAAATCTTGCGACTAAAAGGATGTTGTTAGTTAAGTAATATTCTTTATGATTAAGCTTTTTAAGTTAAGTTGGGTATTATATTTAAAGACATTAGCGCTTCTCTCAGTATTTGTTTTTGCAGTTGAATCAGATCATTTATTATTAAGTAGAATAGTAATAGCTCCAGATTATGCAGAATCCATTTCAATTTTTAATCCAACAGATGAATCTATTAATCTATCTGACTACTATATTTGTGATGATAATAAATATTACCAGATGCAAACAGAAAGTGATTTAAGTCCATCCCATTTTATAAGTGGATTTACTGCACAATTTCCAAATATAGATATTGAGTCAAATGAAACCTTACTGCTAGTTTTAAGTGAAGAGTACTCATCATTTTATACGGATACTAATCCAGATTTATTTTTATTTGGCGAAGAAAGTCAAAGTATGATTGAAACAGAAAGCGGTTCATTTGGGCTTTCCTCAGGTAGGCTGGATGATGCTACTGAGAGTATAATTTTGTTTAAATGGGATGGAAATTCAGGAAATAATATCGAAGATGTCGATTATTTTATTTGGGGAGGGATCCAAGGAGCTGTCGATAAATCTAATGAAGGAAATTACGTAGAAGATACTCCAGCAGATGAACAATTCTATTTTGAACAAGTACCTGATGAAAGTTATGCTTTTGCAAGGATCTCAGGATTAGAAGAAACTAGTGAGCAAAGCTATGATGGAAATGGTATAATTGGTGAAGATGAAACAAAAGATGATGAAACCAGTGAAGATTTAAGACAATCTTGGGAAATTATTCCACTATTTGAAACTGGTTGTACAGATTCAAATGCAGAAAACTATAATTCTGATGCGATTATTGATGATGGATCATGCGAATATATTGAAGGATGCACAGACCCTGTAGCCTTAAACTATAATCCCCATGCAAGTATGGATGATGGGACATGCTTCTATTCTTGCCAGGGAGAAATAGTTGATTATTTATGTGTCTTTTCCGTTTCTGATATAAGAAATAATTGTTCATATGAATCTAATGAAACGATTGAATGTTCTGGACCCTATGATCTCAGTGCCACAACTGCAGCTGAATGTCCATTGTATGGTCAAGAAGTAACAGTTAGAGGTATTGTTGTAGATTACTTTAATGTTACAACATTTGGTGGGCCTCACTCCCTTACAATATCGGATGAGGATGGCTATCAAATTGAACTTTCTATCTGGCCAGAAAGCAATGAATATCAGGATGGATTTGATATTACATTGACTGATTTGGATAAGCTTAGATACGGACCATATGGAAATTATATAATACAGGCAACTGGTAATGTGGGCGTTTTTTGTGATGATGATGAAACTCTTGATATCGATACCGATTGGGATGTGACAGTTGAATATGAAGATAATCTGATAATTATTGAAGAGATTGGAGGATATTTTGTTGAGGATTCTGAGATTAATTCTGTTACAATTTCTCCAGAACCATATGTATTAATCCCAACTATAGGTGAAACACTTGATTTTACATTTACGCATCCATCTGACTCTAGAGTTACAGTTAGAATATTTGACATTTCGGGACGTTTTATTACAACCATCAAGGATATATATATGGAAACTGCTGGGACCCATCATCATGGGGTGGATCCAGAGACAGGAATAAATTCAAGTCGCTCTGCGTGGGACGGAAGAGATCATTTAGGTCAGATAGTATCCCCTGGAGTCTATCTTATGCATATTGAGTCGTATAATTATTCTACATCAATAACAAATTCAGATATTGCACCTATAGTGGTTGGGGTAAGCAATTGAATAAAATTCTGTGCATATCAATTATAATAATTCAATTATCCTTTTCGCAGGGGCTGAGTGATTATTCGCACTACACTTCCGAATCCTCCTCTATGGCAGGAGGGATAGTTTCAAGCGTTGGGGGTGGATGGTCGTTATTTAATAATCCTGCTACACTTGTTGATATAGAGGAAAATAACTTCTCAATGAGCTATTCAAATTTATATAATCAAAAGTATTTTCCTCTTTCATCAGTTGGAATTATACTCAATAATAATTCTTTAGGTATAAAAAATTTAGGATTCAAGTATACCTCATTTAATGTTGAATATAGTGAAATTGAGCTTCTTGATGAGAAAATGTTGGGAGTAGTTGGCGCATTAAGTTTGCTTGATGATAAAAATTCTACGCTATCCATTGGTATCTCCGTGAATTATTATATTTTTGATTTCTATAACTCATCTGGGACTTTTGGGAATGGATACGATGGAATTTCTATAAATTCAGTTCATGCTGTTGGATACGATGTAGGATTTCTTGGCTCATTAAGAGAAAAAAATAGAATTGGAATATTTATTAAAAATATAAATTCACCATCAATTGGTAGGGCAAATTCAAATCAGAACCTTCCTAGAAAAATAGATATAGGGATATCAACCATACCAAATGAATCTCTTATTATTAATTTTTCAATGGAGCAACTCCTAGGATACCCAAGTCCACAATTCCACACATCACTACAGTACAAAATCAATAGTATTCTATCCTTAAATTCAGGGATTCAAATTAATCCAAATAGGTTTGGGTGTGGAGTGACTATAAGTAAGAGCTCTTTCTCATTTATATATAGTTTTCTTACACACCATGTGCTACCCGCTACCCATCAATGTACTATAGGGATAGATTTTTAATGAATAGGCTTGTGGTAATATTATTTGCGGGAAGCTTATTGAGTCAAAGTACAAATATTGATACTATTCTAATTAGTAATCAGGATTTATCAGAAAAAGATTTTTTTAATTCCTCTTATAAATTAGAAAGATGGTTCTCATCTGAAGGAAATTCTGAAGGGCTATCTGATGTTTGGCTTGATAGATATCTAGAGCCCAGAGATATTAATTTAATGAACTATGATGATATTATGTCTCTCCCAAGCCTTTCTCCTATAGATGCTAATGCTGTAATACAGCAAAAAGAAAGAGGTAGAATTGATGGTGAGTTTCAGCTGAAAAATTCTCCTGGGATAACTTACTATGGATATAAAAATTTGAAGGATTTTATTAATTTTGATACCCACGGAACAAATCAATTTCATTTAAGATACTCATCCCTTGTAAGGACAACTCCGATTACGACCAATCCTGACTCTGATGAATCTATTTTACTTGTAGACCATAGTGTATCAAATACTCCAGAGCATTTTCATAAAATTAGTTTGTCCTATATGTACGGGAATAATCAATCAATACTAAAGACTGGAATGTTATTTAGTCAGCACATGGGTCAATCTAAAGATGTATATACTTTCAAAAAGTATGCAGAGCTGTCATATATATCACTTTTTAAGAATTTATTTCAGATAGATCATTTTGTCATTGGTAATTTCACAGCTTCATTTGGTCAGGGGGTTGTTTTTGAGAGTACTGATTATTTTAGTCCTAGGAGGAGTGGATATGGCTTTACTAAAAGAAATGATGGTATAAGATCAGATAATACACGTAGTTCTCAGTATGTCCTTAATGGTTTTGGTTTACAGTTATCAAATGAATTTTTACGAATAATCTACTTTAGCTCTGAAAGTCCAAGGGATGCAATTTTAAATGAAGATGGAGAATCATTTACATGTTTAATTTCAATGCAACCAAGACAAGCATGGGGCATAAATAATGATTCAACAAAAATTTATAGTAGTCTTATTTCCTCTGTTAATGAGAGAACAGCGGGATTTAACGCTAGATTAGGAAAGGGAGGAAATTTTATTGGGGGGACATATTACAGGAGTCTATATGATAAATTTATTATTCCAATGCCAATAGAAACAATACTTGGTAGTGATGATGATGATAATCCAGAATATGATGTATCTGATTTTGATGATTATTCAGGAGACGCTTTTTATTTATCTTATATAACAAATTCAGCTGATTCAGAGATAGAGGCAATGTACCAGAGTAGTCCTAATAATATCAATTCATCATGGGCTGAAGCAAAATCTTATAGGCATGTAGTAGGAATTGATTTTTCTACTACTATAAAAAACATTGTTTTCCAGGGTGAGATTGCTAGGATGCCAATGTCAGGTGATTTTATTTCAATAGATAACCCCCAAGCTATGGTGATTAATGCGTATGCACAATTTGATAATATTAACTTTCTTGCATTATATAGAAACTACGATTTAGAGTTTGATAATCCATACCAAAGATCATTCTCAAATTACCAGAGATATAAAACATCTATTTTTGAAGATACCTACTGGCTTGAAGACCCAATCTATGGATTCTTATATTCAGGGAATCCGCAACCACAAGCAGAAGAAGGATTTTTTCTATCTTCAAGATATCAGATACATAAATCTGTTGTACTAAGATATGATTTTGATACATGGAACAGAAAAGCAGATAATGCAAAGTATTATAGAACTGTATTTAATTTTGAGTGGAGACCAGTTTTTAATTATAGAATTTATATAAGACAAAAGTTTTCAGGAAGAGGTCAATATAATACATTCCATCCAAGTCCATTTGACTCAAGGGAAACTCGAGTTCGTTTTGTACTTAGATTATCAAATTATGATAACCTTGAATTACTATACTCAAGAGGCTATACTACGTTTTCTCCCAGACCCCGATTAACTGATCCCTACATGGGTATAGATATGTTAGTAGGGGATATAGGTGACCCTGAAACAACTCTTGGATTTTCATTTACACATAATATGGATAAAAAAATATCAATAAAGGGCGGCACTGTATTTGTTAAAGGTTTCATATGGTATATCGAAGACAATGATTTTAGAATTTTTGACTCTCTCTCTGGTTCCATTCATAATTGGCTATCTATAAGATACAGGCCAAGTAATTATATGTCTGTGTACTTAAAATATTCATTCACCGATAGCCATCAAAGCACAACAATAACAGCTGGGCAGACCATGGAGGGTTATTGGATAAGTAATCCATTAGTTAATGAAAAAACTTCAGATTACAAGATACAGGTTAATTATGCATTTTAGATTAATATTTATAACTATATTTAATATTTTGATTTCTCAGAGTTACTATGAATCTTCAATTGGATCATTTTTTAATACTTACAGTGCTAGGTCATTATCATTGGGTTCTTCTTCTAATGTTTCTGATAGATCTGGACATTGCTTATTATTTAATCCATCTAATCTTTCAATGTCATCAAAGAAGGGTTTACTATTTAATGTAAGCACTATTTCTGATCAAAGATTTGAAAGAAGAGGGATGATAGTTAAGGATTCATTTGGTGATTATTTAACAATGTCAGACTATGTGAAGAACAATTCCATAAATAGCACTCTTGCATTTTCAGCAAAATATTCAATAGATAATATTGGAATTGGGATATCTAGCTCTCCGCTAAACTCTTTTAATTATTATTATGAAGAAGAAATAAGAGGTCAACTTAGTTCTGATGATGGGGAGATTTTTTCAAGGGATCCACTTCTTGGCTACCATATTTTTCAATCTAGTGGTCAATTGATTAATAATAGCTTTGGCTCATCTCTTGGCGTTGGAATTACTGATGATATAATAGCTACAGCTGGATTTGCTGTACATATCATTCCAGGTGGTCAATTTATAGATGAGAGTATTAAAATAGATACTACTAGCCTATGGTACAATTCACTAGCTCAAGAGAGTTTTTTAGAAGAAAATATAGAACTTTCTGATTTAAGTACCTATGATGTACGATACACTCTTAGCAGAGCCTCTTTCTACACTTTAGGGTCAAATATTAAATTAAATAATTTATTAATTAATTTGTCAGTTCAGTCAGATGCAGTTATAAGAAAGAGCATTGACATTGATGATTTATTAAAAATATTCAGCTCAACAGTAGATAATGGATTAGATGAAAATAATTACATTGGGAATGAATATATAGTAAATCATTTAATGTTAAAAATTTCAGATATTTATAAGCCCATGAAAATTAATTTGGGTTTTTCAATACTAAATAAAGAATCCAATGATATAAATTTTATTGCAAACTATGAACTAAATAAATATAATGATTCTTCATTGCTTTCCTCCTTCAGTAGATACTCTATAGCTATTAATCATAAAGGGTATAAAAATATACCCCTCAGATTTGGAGTTGGATATCAAACCTCACCATTTAGACCCTATGTTTCTTCTATCAGCTCTTTCACCATGGGCTCTGGGATTAATATTGATAGATTAACTTTAGATTTTGGAATTAGCTATAGACACATTACATATAATTTCCCTGATATGTTTCCTGTTAAGAATGATTATAGACCAGATTTAGATATTATAAATGAATCTAAAATTAATTTATTAATAACATTATCATACCACTTTAATGGCTAGAGCTCTCATCATATTTTTTATTTGTATTAATTCTATATTATCATCAGATAAAATAGAACAGATAGATTTAATAACAACAAATGATATGCATGGTTCTATAGGAAAGCAGGATGCTTTTTTTATGAATCCAAAATTCCCACCTTTAGTGATCGGAGGAGCAGGATATTATAAGTATATAAAACAAAATATTAGTGATAGCGCATCAATCATATTAGATGGAGGAAATTTTTTTCAAGGACATCCTATATCATTAATTGATAGCGGAAGAACTGTAATTGAATTTATGAATAAAGTTGGATATACCGCTCTTGTTCCAGGTGTTGATGACTTTGTATTTGGGGCAAAGAATTTAAATAATCTTTCTGAGATATCAGATTTTCCTTTTTTGGCTGCTAATATTAATTGTAATAACTGTGATTTAGTAAGTGAAAATATTAAACCATACATCATAAAAAGGATTAAAGGAATTAATATAGGTATTTTAGGTATTGTAAATTCTGAATTAGAAGATATGGTTCTATCCCATCATATCAATGGAATATCTATTAGAGATATTAAAGAAAGCCTCGATTATTGGGTCCCCATAGTAAATCAGTTATCTGATGTATTGATTATTTTAACTAGTTCGGGTGTCCCTTGGGATAGAGAGGAAAAATATAATACTTATATAGAGAGCGTTATAGATGGTTCAAGTGATACAGATAAAAAATTAAATGCAATTGAAATGGGGCTTTACTCAGATGGAGTAGATTTTATTGTATCAGGTGGATTCAGCAAAGGATATCGTATCCCATGGAAAGATCCAAATACAGGTACATATATAACACAAAATTATGGAAATGGAACTTCATTTGGTCATCTATTATTAAAAATCCATGAGAAGAATTTTATAGGATATGATTTTACTGTCAAGAATAGTGTTTCTCAAACATTATTACTTGATGATTTTTATCCAGACATTGAAATGATGAACTGGATAGATGAAAAATATGCTTATGCATCTACTTTATTGTATGATGTATTTAATACATCTTCCTACACTATAAATAATCAAGTAAATAAAAAAGTTAAATCAAGCATTGATGATATATGGAATTTCCCAATACTTGGTAGAGATGATAAGTTAGATATCATGACATGGAATTGTGAATTTTTTCCGATTGCAGGAGATTCAACAATAAGAGCATTATCTGAGGCTATTACTGATTTTGATATTGATATTATTGCTTTTCAAGAGATAAAAAAAATAGCTTGGTTTGGAAAGTTAATGGAAAATCTCCCTGATTATGCTTATTCTATTTCTGATCATTCATCTTTTATGAGTCAGGCAATCATTTATAAGAATGAAAAATTTGATATTGTTAGAATAGTTGATCCATTTACTGATTATGATTAAAACTTTGCAGGAAGACATCCATTGCTAGTAGATCTTAATAGCTATGATGACTCAACTTTCTATAGTGTAATAAACATACATATGAAATGTTGTGACTCTGGGTTAGAAAGAAGAAAAAATGCCTCAATGATGCTCTATGACTATTTAAGGAGTGACATAGAAAGTGGATATTCAAATTTAATTATTCTTGGTGATTGGAATGATGATTTAAAAGACAATGAAATGGAACATTGTTTCAAACCATTTTTTGATGATAAAACATTCTATTTTGTAAATCAACGAATAGTAGATGACCCCTCTCAGGCCTCGTATCCAAAAAAACCTTATTTTAGTTTTTTAGATCATATTTTAGTTACTCAATCCTTAGTAGATAAAAATTCTAATTTTAATGTAGAAACTATAGATATGGGTAGCTACATGGGCGGATATGAACAATATGAGAAATTAATTTCTGATCATCTTCCGGTTCTCTTTTCATTTTAATTTAGAAAAGTTGATTAATTGTTATTATTAAATTAACTTCATGCATGATAATAGAGAAAAATAATAATATTCTTATTTTAGTACCTGCCCTTATAATTATTGGTTTTTTTGCAAAGCTAAATGCTATTCAGTTTAAGGATATAGAATCTATGTTTAGTAGCTTAACACCATTTCAAGATGAAATTGATTTAAATTTTATGAATGTTGAGTATAGTGACGACAAGATATCTTCAATGCAATGGTTTGATGAAGATAGTGTGAAGCATTCAAAGGTTTTTCATTATGATAACAATGAAAATATTTTTCTTATTTCTGAGTTAAGAGAATCAACTCTTGTAAAGGAGTATTATTTCTCTGAACATAATATTACTGATAGATTTATTAATTATTTGCTTGGGAATGGGTTCATTAAGTATGGGGATTATAATTATATTACTGAGGTCACATACAATCAATATAATCTACCAGTTTTATATTTATTTAAAACAATCAATAACCAGTATATAGGTCATATAACAAATTTATATAATCAGGATAATTATTTAATTAGAGAGTCATGGTTTCACGAAAATAAAAAATTAAGAGAGTTCTCTCAAGAATGATATATAACATTTTAATTAAAATTAAATATTTTATTGCTATTGTATTATTAACTATAATTTTTAATCAAATAGAGCAGCCGTATCCTCCTCTTGATTTAGTTACAATTCCTACTAGTGGAACACTCCCAAAGGGTTCCTTTACATTAGAGTCTCTACTCATGAATGACGGGGGCATCCTTCCAAAAATTTCAATAGGGATTACTGATAATTTTTATATTGGTCTATCCTATGGAATTCAAGACTTTATAAGTGAAACAAAACCACAGCTAAACAAGGGAAAGCCTGAGGTGCAGCTAAAATATAGATTATTTGAAGAGAATATGTCTTTGCCAGCACTTGTTATCGGTTTAGATACCCAAGGGAAAGGACGATATTTAAGTAGAGATGATTTTAATGGTAATTATAATTATTTTGAAAGGTATGAGCAAAAGGCATGGGGTTGGTATCTAGTTGCCAGTAAAAATTGGAGCCTCCTCGGGAATCTTGGTTTTCATATTGGACTGAATAAGAATACGTGGGAATCTGATCCAAGAGACGAAAATATTTCTAGTCCTTTTAAAGATAAAGATTTGAATTTTTTCTTTGGTTTTGATAAAGAAATAAATAGAAGTTTTTCAATCTTATTAGAATATGATGCAGCATTCAATGATAATGATCCTGAAATAGGTGCAGATTTATTTGGACGAGGGAAGGGTTATATAAATGGTGCAGTAAGATGGACAGTTGCACCGAATATTATGATAGAAATAGACTTTAATGATATTTCAAAAAACTATTTAAGTAATAATCTACAAGAAGAGGAAAATGAATATGCAAATAGAGAACTTAAGATTGTATATTTTGAAAAATTTTAATTAAGGAGTTATATGAAAATTAAACATTCTATTTATTTATTATTAATTTCTTCAATTATTTTTTCATTAGATGATGATTTATTAAAACAAATCGATGACTTACATGAAGAAAGTAAATTTGAGGAAGCCCTTGATTTATCCTTAGAATTTTATAATATGTATGATAAAGGTGATAATCCTGATAAGGAAATTTTATGGAGGCTAGCGAGATCATATTTTGATATAGCAGATCAATCATCTGATATAGAAATTCGTAAAGCAAATATAGATTTAGCTCTTCCATATGCACAAAAAGCTCTTAAAATTGCACCATTATTAGCAAAAGCAAATCACTGGTATGCAGTAATTATAGGTCAAAAGGGAGTGCTTGAGGGAACAAAGCAGAAAATTCTCAATTCCTATGAGGTTGAAAAGTTTTGTCTAAAGGCGATTGAATTAGACCCAAATTATGATGGCAGTTATCATGTGATGGGAAGGTGGCACTATAATGTTGCGGACTTATCCTGGATTGAAAGAAATATTGCATCTCTTGTTTATGCCGCACCACCTGAAGGAACATTTGAAGAAGCAGCGGAATATTTTAAAAGTGCGATTTCTGCAAAATCGGATGAAATTAGACACTATCTATGGCTTGGAAAATCATATTATGCTATTGGAAATTATGATGAGGCGAAAAATATTCTAATGAAAGCTACACAACTAGAGAAAAAAAATGATAGTGATAAAATCCTAATGAACCAAGTGCAGGAATTACTAAAAGAGATTGGATAAAAAACAATTTACGAATTTAGTAAAAGCAAAGTGCCAGGAAATTGGTTTCTCAAAATCTGGTATTGCAAAGGCTAAATACTACCAGAATGATAAAGAGCATTTGAATGATTGGCTAGAAAAAAAATATAACGGTTCAATGAAATGGATGGAAAAAGATGTTGAAAAGAGAACCAATATATTAAATTACTATAGCGATTCAAAATCTGTAATATCAGTAGCATTAAATTATTTTACTGGAACAACATCATCAAGTTTTAGTCCACCATTTTTTTCAAATTATGCTTTAGGTACAGATTATCATATTATCATAAAGTCTAAGCTTAAATCATTACTAGATGAGCTAAAAAAAATTGATGAAAGTATAATCGGTTTTTATTGTGTAGATACTTCACCAGTAATGGAAAAGGAATGGGCGCAAAGAGCTGGCATAGGCTGGATTGGAAAGCACACAAATCTAATAACCAAGGATTTTGGCTCTTGGGTATTTTTAGGTGAGCTCATAATCAATAGAGAGCTATCCTATGATAGTCCATTTACAGAAGATCTCTGTGGAACCTGTAATTTATGTATTGATGAATGCCCCACAGATGCAATTGTAAGTCCATATGAATTAGATTCTAATAAATGTATTTCATATCTTACTATTGAGCACAGAGGGCCCTTTCAAGAAAAAGAGGAGGTAGATCTTAATAATTGGATATATGGATGTGATATATGTCAGGAAGTATGCCCATGGAATATTAAGTTTTCTCAGATTAGCAATGAGAACGACTTTAAGGACAGATATTCAGTACAATCAAAAAAGTATGAGGATTGGGAAAAATTAACTGAAAGTGATTATAAAATATTGTTTAAAAATAGTGCTGTAAAGAGAACAAAATATGTTGGGCTAATGAGAAATATAAAAAAATCAAATAATAAGTAAGATAATTAATTATCTACTGCGGGAGTACATCAATTGAAATAGTATTTCCAGACATAGCTCCAAAAGCACCTATTACTACATCTCCATTTTCATCCTTAATAATTTGACCATTTTCAAACTTTCCTTTTCTAAGATTACTCCTGACTGGATCTTTTAAATCTAGTTGAGAATAAAAATAATAGCTCTCATATCCATCTGAGAAAGTAGATATTTTATATTGATAGCAGCCGACATCCGCATCAGTAGAGGATACTACAACTTCTCCACTTGTATATATAATTGGTGAATTCCCTGATGGGAAATGATTCGTTTCGTCCCCTGGTGGAAGAGCAGCTACGGGATGGCCATGATAATAGGTCCAGCTTGGATACGTAGCTCCCCATGGAAAGCAACTATAATAAGGATCAAAATACTGAACAGCTTGATACCAAGTAGAAGTAGATACCCACAAAATATAGTTTGAATTAAAATCATCAGTATTTATTGAAAATGTTGTAGCATCAATTTCGTAGTTTGTAAGACATTCATATATATTGCTTTCGTTTACGCATGCTCCAATATTTTCTTCTGTAGCATCAATTTCATCAATAAAAACAATTGGATGAGGTATACTTTCTGGATTATTGTTTGTAATTATTTCATCGCCACATTTAATATAAAGATTATATGCCCCATTTTCATATTGACTAAAAAAATCAGCAGGACAATCATCATCATTATCAATTGGGACCCAAGCACCATAGCTGTAATAAAGCTCATTTAATTCTTCAATGCTATCTATTACCTCTCCACCCTGACAACCTGTTCCATCTGAAAAATCTAAAAGACCGGAAGATTCAAAAATTGTTCCTGCATTCTCAGAATAAGCAAATTTACATTCTATATTATCATTATAGGTGATCTTGACTATTTCACAATCATTAGTGCCCATATGAACATTTCCACTTTCTGTAATTTCTTCTAAATCATCTACATTTGGCTCTCCACAGTCAGGGATTCCATTTCCTTCAGTGCCATCTTCATCAGGTGGAAAATCTTCAAAATCATCATAGTCACCATCACCATTTGAGTCATAAGAAAGAAGTCCATCCGAACCAACATCATCTTTAATCATCCATTCTATTCGATTATCTACATATGTGTAATTATTACAGCTTTCTTTTTCAACATAGCTTAAATCACATAGCCCATCTAAAAATGGATTGGGATTTTCAAGCCATAGACCACCAATCTCAGCACAATCACTAATATTAATTTCAAATTCACAATCATAATATTCATCCTTCCCTGATTCATCTACATTTACTCCATTGCATACACACTCTGAGCCCACCCAATTATTATTATCATCAATGCAATCAAACAAACTTGCATCATCTATTGCAATTGTCTTATCAATTCTGATAATTGCTGTATTATCTTGTGGTAGCATTAGTGCCTCAACTCTTAACTCAGGTTCAAAAACATCATATTGATTTGTAAATTCAGTTATATCTATTTCCTCTATACATGAAATAGATAAAATGGAAATACATATTAACAATAATATATTTTTATATTTCAAAATTAACTCCAAATGTAAATATTCTTGGAAACATACTGACTCTACTCACCTTGGAAGGCGAAGAATAGTGATTCCAGTTATACAATAAAACATTAAAATGGTCAGTGATATTTACGATTTGCCATTTCCATTGAACTTGTTTATTAAAAATAGTACCATTCTTAGTAAAACTAAAATCTAATCTAAAATAATCTGGATATCTGACGCTGTTTCTATTACCATTAATATTTGACAAATAGGCATAGGGTTGTTCAAGACTTCCATATAAATCTACACCTGCATAGTATGATTTTCCTATTACA
>CAYNPP010000001.1:25652-40054 GCA_964399095.1 uncultured bacterium
CAGGGGTGTATGGGGCACCACTTGAAAAAACGGCTGTTAATCCAATTTGACTTCTACCAAATAATTTTTCAATCACATAATTTTTCATTTTATCATTCAATTTATAGTTTAATACAAAATTCAGTGAGTGGGGCTTACTATAATTTGAGGTATAATTTTCTGAATTTGTTTGAATGATTCCATCAAGGTTTAAATCTATCTCTCTTTCTATATCTGAGTATGCATATCCAAGCCATCCATTAAGCTTATTTGTTCTGAATTGATAGAGAAGTTCAAGCCCCCAGGTTATTCCTGTTCCTGAGGTAAAATATGAGCTTTCATCTGTTGGGTCTGGGTATACCACACTTATATCATAAAGAGTTGAATATGGTTTATAGTAAGTTTCAAATGAGAGTGTATTCCCATCTGAAATCCAATATTCCAAACCTAATACATAATGTTCATTTGCTTGGGGTTTTTTATTTTTTTCTACGACTTGCCAAAAATCTACAAGTCTAAGGAGCTCCTCATCTTGATTTATAGTAAACATAAATTGCGTGAATTGTCCCCACATGCCCTTAATTGCAAGATTTTGATTTAAAATATATTTTATTCCAATTCTTGGATTATGTATATATTTATCATAGTAACTAGATTTAGATGAGCGTATGCCAAAATCAAATGAAAGATTATTAATGGGCTTCCATAAATTTTTAACATATATACTATTAATTATAGGATCATCAAGCCTGTCTGATGTTGTATATCCAGTGAATTCTTCTTGATATCTCATTATTAGATTTTTTGATTCCCATCCAATCTCCATATCAAACTTATCATTAATAAAAATATTGATGTTTTGATTTAGACTCACATCCTTTACTCTATTTGTTAAATAGTAAGTAAGATCAGCAATAAAAATTGATGTTGTGTCATCATCAACAGGAGGATTATCTTCGCAATATTCATTAACATCTTCCTGGATTGAAGAAAAATCAACTTCAAATTCAACATCAAAGTTGTAATTCGTTTCTGAGATTTGAGTTTCAATCAAATAATTTGAATTTGGAAAAAATTTCCAGATAAGGCTTTTAGTGGAATTAACCCATTCCCAATCAAACCCTATTGAAGGAAAATCATCTGCTTCTAAATCTACGAATAAATCATCTTTCCCATTAAATTGACTATATACAAATTTATGATATTTAAAGGGTGATGTTTGGACTTTAAAATGAGTATCTCTGAAATAGTAATTGAAGGGAGTAGCATTCCCCTGATAATTATTCCATGCAGTAACTAACCTATCAAAGTATGTTCTTCTTGCAGAGAATATCCAGGAACCTTTATAGATGGGTCCTTGAGCAGAAATTTTTGATGAGAGAAGACTCACATCAGCCTTAACATCATTAAAATCCCAATATTTTTTAATAAACCAATCTTCTGGAAGTCTTCCATCCTTAGAGTTTCCTTCCTTTGAAGTGATAGATAGTACAGATGATAATCTGTTACCATATTCTGCGGGGAATCCACCTGCAAGGAATTCAGTATCAGCAATTAAATCAGCATTAAATGTTGAAAATATCCCTCCAATATGATAAGGATTATATATTTGCGTTCCATCAAGAAGAATCAAATTTTCATCTGGGCTTCCTCCTCTAACTACTAATGCTGCATTAAAATCATTAGCAGATGAAACGCTTGGGAAAAGTTGTAATGTCCTAAATACATCTGACTCAACAAATGCTGGAATCATTTTAATTTCTTCAGATGAGATATTAATTCTACTTACTTCTACTTTTTCTTCAAACCTAGAACGTTCAGCAGATACACTCACCTCATTAATATCTATGGATTCGGGATTAAGTGAGACATTAACTCTTAGGTTATTTTCAGAAAATAAAATTTGTTCCCTATAGAGCTCAAAACCAATAATAGAAATATTAAAATGATATTCTCCAGGATTCACTCCAGTAAGTATATAATATCCATTAATATCAGATGCAGTTCCTTTTATTATTTTATTAGTTGACACATCAGAAATAGTTGTATTTGAAAAGGCGATTGGCTCACCGTTAGTAGCATTTGTTATAAAACCAGAAATACTATATCCCATAGAATAAGAGAATAATAAGCTATAATATATTAAATGATAAATTTGTTTCTTTGATTTCATTAATATAATGAAAATACTATTAGAGGAGATTAAAACGTGTTTTAATGGCTTGAGGGCTAATTATTTTCTAAAGGTAAAACGCTAACTTGTTTTTTAGATTTTCCTTTTCTATGGAACTTTACTTTGCCATCAATCAGCGAAAAAAGAGTATCGTCTTTTCCTTTAGACACATTTTGTCCAGGAAATATTCTAGTACCTCTTTGTCTTACAATAATAGATCCAGCTGTTATAGTTTGACCATCAGCACTCTTGACGCCAAGAAAATTTGGGTTACTGTCTCTACCATTCTTTGTGCTTCCCACACCCTTTTTATGAGCCATTATTATTCCTTTTCAGTTTTGGTTTTTTTAGATGAAGAAGTGGCTGAAGTTTTCTTTTTAGATGAGCTTGCCTTAGCTTTTTTAAACTTATCAATTTTAACTAAAGTAAATTTTTGTTTATGACCATTTTTTACTTGATAGCCTTTTCTTCTTTTCATCTTAAATACTATTACTTTATCTTCTTTTCCATGTGAAAGAATTTTTCCCGTAATAGATAAGCTGGTTATATATGGATTGCCAAAGGTTTTATTTTTCAAATCATCAAGATATAAAACTTTATCAATATTAACTTTATCACCTTCTTTTCCACCCAAATACGGCAATTTTAGTTCAAGGTTTTCTTCAACTATAAATTGTTTTCCTTTATGTTCTACTAATGCTTGCATAACTATCCTCTTTTATCGAGAAGCAAATTTATCCTATTTTCAACAATTGAAACAAGTTAAACTTCTTCTGTAACAAATTTTTTCCTCTTCTTAGAGAAGACTTTAAATTGATGAGGGAATAAGTCTTCATCAATTTTTAATTCAATCAATAGCCAATTTCTCCACATGAATCCTCTTAATTCTTCATGTTTTGTACTTTTAATATACTCATATGACTTAGGATTCAGATAAATTGCAAATCTTCTATCTCTAGCCTTTGCTCTAAAGCTTTTGAGCCATACTTCAATATTTGTTAATAGTGTATCTTTAGATGGGATAAGTCCCAAACCGAAGCATGTTGGACAATTATCACTTACTGTATGCAATATATCAAGCCTTATCCTTTGTCTTGTCATTTCTAGCAGTCCAAAATTTGAAAATTCAGATAATGAAACTTTAGCTCTATCTCGTTTTAGGTTATTTCTAAGCTCATAATATACTTTTTTTCTATTTTCTTCTTTTTCTAAATCAATAAAATCAATTACAATTAAACCACCAATATCTCTTAATCTTAATTGTCTAGAAATCTCTCTTGCAGCTTCAATATTTACTTTTAAGGAATTTTCTTCATGTTGCTTCTTACCAATAAATCTTCCACTGTTAACATCAATAACTACCATAGCCTCAGTATGTTCTATAGCTAGGTGTCCTCCACTCTTTAGCCATACTTTTGTTTTTAATGATTTTTCAACTTGTTCCTCAATTTTATGTTGTTGAAAGATAGATCCCGATGACTTATAATAGGATAATTTATTAAGGTGTTTTTTATTGTTATGCTTTAAATATTTATAGATGTTTTTATATGTTTTTTTGCAATCAATAAAAACATTGGCGACATCATCTGTCAATAAATCTCTAATTACCTGATTTGGAGTTTCAGCATCCTTATGAGCTAAATAGGGAGTTTCCTTATTTTTTATAGAATTAATTTTATTCCATTGATTAATTACTTCATTTAAGTCCTTATTTATTTCATTTTCATTCTTACCTTCAGCACTAGTTCTAACAATTATTCCAAAATCTTTTACTTCTATATTCTGAATTATTTTTCTTAGCCTTCTTCTTTCATATTTGTCAGATATTTTTTTTGAAATTCCAATATAATTTTGATTAGGGACAACAACAAGCAGATTACCTGCAATAGATATATCTGTTGTTACTCTAGGTCCCTTCCCGCTGAATGGCTCTTTAATTACTTGTACATATATATCGTCATCTACTTTAAGGTCTTTTTCAGGATTAAATGTTTTTGTTTGTTTGTACTTATTATTTGTCTTTTCATCATCACCAAAAAATAGATTTTTAATATTTTCACTATTTCCAATTTCAGAGAATGGTAAAAAAGAATTAATATCATATCCTATATCTATAAATGCAGCACGCATCCCTGGAATGACATTTTGAACCTTTCCTTTATAAATATTCCCCACCATTTTTTTATGGTCAGCGATATCTATGTGTAGCTCAACTAGCACCTCATTTTCTAAGATTGCAACTCGAGTGCTACCCATAGAGACATTTATAAAAATCTCTTTAGTATAACTCACTATTTATCCTTGTGTATTGTGTGTCTTTAGGAGAGCTTAAAGAAAATTTTGTTTTGCATATTAAAATTAAAAATTTAAAGCTAAATAAGTAAATGTTATAATATTATAAACTCTCCATTCTATCTTATAACGCAATAATATAAAACATATATTAAATTATTTCATAAAATTATTTTGAAAAAAATGTATCATTTTCCTTAATTTTAAGTATATAAGAAAGGAGAGTTAGATATATGACATATATAATTGCAGAACCATGTGTAAGTACTTGTGATACCGCATGTGTAGAAGTTTGTCCTGTTGACTGCATACATGGCCCAGATGATACTGAAGGAGCAGGAGCAGAAGCTAAAGAAGAAGGTTTCGACCCTACTGATAAAATGCTTTATATCAATCCAGAAGAGTGTATTGACTGTGGAGCATGTGAACCAGAATGTCCAGTTGAAGCTATTTTTGAAGAAGATGCCGTTCCTGAAGAATGGAGTAAGTTTATTAAAATGAATTATGATTTTTTTGATATAGAATATGATGGTTGATTTATATTAATTATATCATTATTGACGGCCAGCTATTTGTTGGCCGTTTTTATATTTATTTGATTTTATGACATTAAAAAAGACAGATATAATAGAAAAATTAAAAGCTATTAAATATCCAGGATTTTCAAGAGATATTGTTTCTTTTGGAATGATAAAAGATATTTCAATTAGCAATAATTCAATAACTATAATTTTAAATCAAACAACGAATGACACTAAGATTCTTGATGAAATAAAAGAAAATATAACTTTATCTCTAGATACCAAAAATGTCAATTTAAAAATTTCATATGAATCAACAGGAACAATTCAAAATGATACATCAAATAAAATAAATAAAATTAAGAATATTATAGCTGTGGCTAGCGGTAAGGGCGGCGTTGGAAAATCTACAATATCAATAAATTTAGCATTAGAATTAAGTAAAAAATATAAAGTAGGATTACTAGACCTTGATATATATGGACCTAGTTTACCTACTCTTATAGGTGAGAAAACAGTCCCTAAAATTAAAGAGGGAAATTTGCTTGTTCCTATTAAAAAATTTAACATGAAATTTATGTCATTTGGATTTTTAAATTCCAATGATGACCCTGCGGTCTGGAGAGGTCCAATGGTATCTAAGTTGACACAGCAATTTTTTGATAATGTAGATTGGGGTGAATTAGATTTCTTAATATTAGATTTACCTCCAGGTACAGGTGATATACAATTAACTTTAGTCCAAAAAATAGCATTAACTGGTGCAATAATTATTACAACTCCCCAAGATTTAGCTCATATTGATGTAAAAAAAGGATCTGATATGTTTAGCAAAGTAAGCACTCCCGTATTAGGTGTTATAGAAAATATGTCAGGATATAATTTAAAAGGTAAGATTACCAACTATGAAAATTTATCAAATTCAAAAATAATTATTAAAGATATCATTGAACCAATTGAAATAAATGATAATGGTGAGTTTGAGACTAATATTCAAATTTTTAAAGGGGATAGCGGAGATAAGGAAAGTAGAAGATTGAATATTCCACTGCTAGGTACAATACCACTAGATCCATCTATCTCCATATTTTCAGATAAGGGAATTCCAGCTATTTTAGATGATGAATCAGGACAAATAAAGATTATTTTTCAAGAAATATCTGATAAATTATCTTCCTTAGTTAAATCAAAAAAATTAGATTAATATTAATTATAACTCTATGAATAACTCTCCAAAACATATCGCTATTATCATGGATGGAAATGGTAGATGGGCAAAAAAATATAATAGACCTCGAATTTTTGGTCATAAGGAGGGAGTTTCAAGAGTTAATGAAATTGTAGAATTTTGTGCAAAAAATGATTTTATTGAAGTTCTTACCCTGTATACATTTTCTCTTGAAAATTGGCTCCGTCCTAAGAGGGAAATAGATGGATTAATGAATTTAATATTAAGTACTATTGATAAATATATTGTTAATTTGATTTCTAATGGTATAAAAATTAAAATTATTGGAGATATAAACGCACTACCAGAGAAGGTGCAAGAAAAATTGTTTTATTCAATAGAATCCACTAAAGATAATGATAAATTAATTCTTAACTTAGCTATTAACTATGGCAGTAGACAGGAAATAGTTAATGCAATAAAATTACTGTATCGAGATATCAGAAATGGTTTGGTAGTAGAAGAGGAAATAAATGAAGAATTGTTTTCTACTAGACTCAATACTTATCCTGTTCAAGATCCTGATTTATTGATTAGGACAGGAGGAGAATATAGACTAAGTAACTTCTTATTATGGCAACTTTCTTATGCAGAAATAGTATTTAACAATAAATATTGGCCAGATTATTCAGTTAAAGAATTAAAAAATGATATTAATACATTTAATAAAAGAGAACGAAGATTTGGGAAAATAAGTGAACAACTATAGAAATAGATTCTTTGTCATTATTTTTTCTTTTATTTCAATATTATTTAATCAGGAATATAGAAAAATAAATAATATTCAAATAAATGGTAATATTAGATTGAGCGATGATGATATTGTTCGGATTTCAAACATATATCCCGGCATGGAATATGAACAAGATAAAATTCAAAAAGGGATAAAAAAATTATGGGATTTAAATAGATTTAATGATATCTATATTAATATTGATAATGAATCAGGAAGTTATCTAGATATTATCATTCAACTTGAGGAAGCTAAAATACTAAATCAGATATATATTAATGGTAACAAAAAAATTAAAAATAAAAAAATTAAAGAAATTTGTGAGATAGAAACTGGACAGATTATAACAGATAAAGATGTTTTCTATTGTAAAAATAAAATTTTAAACAAGTATAAAGATAAGGGATATTATGATATTCAGATTTCAGATAGTTTAAGAGATTCTGATATAGAATTTTCATCTGACTTATATTTCTCTATAACTGAAGGGAAAAAAAATAAAATAAAAGAAATTAAAATAGATGGGATAAAAGAAGTTAAAGCCAGTAAAGTTAGAAGAAAATTAAAGAAAAATAAAGAATGGAAATGGTATACTCCATGGAGAGGCAAATTTAAAGAAGGAAGTATTGAAGAGGATAATCAAATATTAAAACATTTTTTTCACAGAAAGGGTTACAAAGATTTTTTTATCTTAAGTGATTCTGTGATTACTCAAAATAGTGATATTACGATAAAATATGATATGTATGATGGTCCTAAGTACAAATATAGATATTTCCTATGGAATGGAAATGAAATTATATCTAATAACGAGTTGAATGATGCTCTCAATATAAAGATGGGTGAAATCTATAATTATGAGAAATTTAATATTGCATTATATCAGAATGTTTACTCCCTTTATATGGATAAAGGTTATTTGAATTTAAACTTAATTCATCAATTTAATCATATTGCAGAAGATACTATAGATGTATCATTTAATATTATTGAAAATAATATAGTAAATGTTAGAAAAATAATTATTGAGGGAAACTATAAGACTAATGAAAATGTTATAAGAAGAGAAATTGATATATTCCCTGGGGATACTTTTAATAGAACAAAATTTATAGAAGTAAGATCAAAAATCATGTTACTGAATTTCTTTGAGAATGTTATTCCAAGTATAAATCCAGTTAATAGTAATGAGGTAGATTTAATAATTGAGGTAACAGAAAAAGGGGTAGGTCAAGCTAATTTTTCTATGGGATGGAATAAAATTCAAGGGTTTAATGGTGGAGGGGGATTTCAATTACCTAACTTTTTAGGTAAGGGACAAACAATTTCTCTTAATTATAATAGAGGGCTTAGTAATAATACTAACTACACATATTCAAGTTCAGAAACATCGAGTATCGCGCAGAGTTTTTCTGTTAGTTTTTTTGAACCAGCTATATTTGATACTCCAAATATGATTGGGATTTCTCTAAGTTATAATGAAACTCCTGGTAGCAGGACTATATCAGGTTTAGATATAAATAGTTCTTCAACATCAATTTCATTTGGGAAGAGAAAGTTGAATTGGCCAGACCACAATTTTAAAGTGACATGGGCTTTAACAAGATCAGTAAAAAATTATATTTCTACTGAGTTAAATAGTATAACTAATTCATTTCCATTTATATCTGAAACAGAAATCAATAATATAAATAATAAGTATTCTTTTAAATCTGAAGGAGTCTCAATATCACAGGTACTAAAAAGAAGAAGTTTGAATCATCCTGAGTTTCCCACTAATGGCTCTGAATTTTCATGGAATTGTACATATTCAGGTGGGATATTACCAGGGATAGAAGATTATATAAAAAATATACTAACGTTTAATTGGTACATAAAGATATCTGATAAAATGACTATTGGAAACAGAATTAAATTTGGAGATATAACCAAAACATCAGAAAACTCAGTTATTCCCCCACAGAGATATTTTATTATGGGTGGCAGTGGGATTCCATATGGGGAAATGCTTAGAGGTTATCCAGAGAATTCTATTGGTCCATATTACTATGAAAATAATTATCCTGTGGGAGGGAAAATTCTTTCAAGATTTTCTATTGAGTATAGAGTTTTATTCTCTGAAGCTCCAACTATGTATGGATTTCTTTTTGCTGATGCAGGTAATGTATGGGCCGGATATGATTTTATAGATCCATTTGAATTGAAACGTTCAGTTGGTATAGGCGTTAGACTATTTATGCCTATGCTAGGTTTAATTGGATATGATATAGGATATGGTTTTGATCCATCTGCATATGGAGATAGTATTTCTCCATGGGGTTGGGACCATCATTTAATTTTTGGCGCAACTTTTAATTAAAAAAATGAGGTTAAAATGAGAACAAAAACAATATACTTTTTATCGTTTATATTTACAAGTGTAGTATTTGGTAATGGGATGAAAATTGGATTTATTGATTCACAGCAGATAATGACAGAATTAGATGAAGTCAGAGAAGTTCAGCTTGAAGTTGATAAAGAGCAAAAAAAACTAGAATCTGAGTTAACTAATATGATGGAAAAAAGGGATAGCCTTATACAATCTTATGAAGTTCAAAAAATTATGCTTCTAGAACAACGTAAATCAGAGAAAAAGCAAGAAATAGAAGATTTAGAAAGAAGAATTCAAACATTCCAAATGGAAAAGTTTGGTCCAAATTCAGGCGAAATTTATAGAATCCAAAATCAATTATTTGCTCCTGTTTTAGCAAAAATACAAGCAGCAATTGAAAAGGTAGGTGAAGAACAGGGCTATGACTATATAATAGATGCAGTATCAGGTGCATTAGTATTTGCAGATTCAGACCATAATTTAACATTTGCTGTAATTGAAGAGTTAAGAAAAAATGACCTTGAAAATGATAATAAAGAAAATTGATAACATCTGAAAAAATAGCATCTCAAATAAATGGTAAGTTATATGGAGATAAAAATCTTAATATATTAGGCCCCTGTGATTTGATTCCAGGGAAAAAAAATCACATATCATTTTTAGATAATAAAGCTGATATTTCCTTGCTTAATAAAACAAAATCTGATGTAATAATATTAGATCGTGATGTAAAATCATCCCACTTCAATAAAACATTTATATCAATAAAAAATCCAAAATTAGTTTTTTTTAATTTTGTAAGGTTAAACTTTACAAATGATAATAATCCTCAGGGAATACATAATACTGCGATAATATCTGATGATGCAACTATAGGAAAAAATGTAAGTATTGGCCCTTATTGTATTATTGAAAAAAATGTTAAAATTGCATCTGGAAGTAAAATTTATTCTAATTGTTATATAGGCAGTGATAGTATTGTTGGATCTAATACTATAATATTTTCTAATGTTTCTTTATATAATAATATAAAAATTGGTAATAATGTTTTAATTAATTCAGGGGTTGTTATTGGTGCAAATGGTTTTGGTATACTTAAAGATAAAAGTCAAAGTTTAATTCAAATCCCACATATAGGGACAGTGACAGTTGATGATGATGTTGTAATAGGTTCAAATAGCACGATAGATAGAGCAACAATGTCAAAAACTGTTATTGGGAAAGGAACAAAAATTGATGGACAAGTTCATATAGCACATAATGTTAAAATAGGAAAAAATTGTATTATTTCTGGTCAATCTGCTATAGGTGGTAGTACTATATTAGGTGATAATGTGGTTTTAGGTGGTCAAGTTGGAATAATAGATAATTTGGTTATAGGAAATAATTGTCAGGTCGCGGCAAAGTCTGCTGTGATGAAGTCTATAGATAGTAATTCAATTGTTTCAGGGATACCTGCAATGACACACTCAAAGAAACTAAGGCTAGATGTTTTACTTTCTAAATTACCTGAGATAGTAAAAAAAATAAAAAATAAAGATAAGTGACAGTAAAAGTTAATAAACTAAAATTTCAAAGAACTATTGATAAAGAAATTTATTTAAGTGGTAAAGGTATACATACTGGTTGTTTTTCTAATGTTACGTTAAAGCCTGCGGCATCTAATCATGGAATAAAATTTAAAAGGATTGATTTAAATGATTCTAATCCAATAGATGCTAGTATAGATAATGTCATTGATATGACAAGAGGAACAACATTAGGATGTGAAGATATTAAAATTCATACAGTTGAACATCTTCTAGCAGCTATAAGTGGGTTAGAAATAGATAATGTTTTAATAGAAGTAGATAACATTGAAATTCCGATTTTAGATGGGAGTGCGATTCCTTTTGTAGATTTAATACTAGAATCAGGTATTAAAACATTAGATTCATATAAGAGTGAGTTAATAATTGATGAAACTATAAGATTTTCTGATCAAGGAATAGATATACATATAGTTCCCTCGGATAAATTTAGAATAACATTTATGATGAATTATGAACATCCTTCATTGGGGACTCAGTACACTTCTTTTTATTCTTCAAAAGAAGAGTTTGTCAATAATATAGCTCCAGCTAGAACCTTTTGCTTGCTATCAGAAGTCAATGAGTTATTAGATTATGGACTTATTCGAGGTGGAGATTTAAACAATGCACTAGTTTTTAGAGATGTAGAGCTTAGTGAGGAAAATAAAGATAAAATAAAAAAACAATTAAATATATCGATGGACAAAAAATCTAAAACTGAACTTTTAAATAAAACTAAGTTAAGATTTTATAATGAACCTGTGAGACACAAATTATTAGATTTACTCGGTGATGTATCATTGCTTGGAATTCCAATAAGAGGACATATAATAGCTGCTAGAAGCGGCCATTCTGCAAATATAGAACTTGTAAAAATGATAAAGAGAAAATATTTTAAAAATGGAGTAAATGAAAAAATGGTAACAAACAAAAATAAAATTTCATTTAATATAAAGGAAATATTAAATATTCTTCCTCATAGATATCCTTTTTTGCTAATAGATAAAATTCTTAGCTTGAATACTGGGGATAAGGTTAAAGCATTAAAAAATGTTACAATAAATGAACCATATTTTCAAGGACATTTTTCTAGTCAGCCTGTAGTACCAGGGGTTTTACTGATAGAGTCTATGGCTCAAGCAGGTGGATTTATAGTATTAAATTCTATCCCAAATCCTGAAAAAAAATTAATGTATATATCTACTATTGATAAAACAAAATTTAAAAAAGTAGTTGTGCCTGGTGATCAAATGATAATTGAGGCCCACTTAATAAAATTTAAATTGAATACTTGTAAAATTGAAGCTTACATAAAAGTCAATGATGAGGTTGTCTCTGAGTCTACTTTTATGGCGACAGTAGTAGATAGGGAGAGTTAATTCTATTAATATACATAATACAGCAATAATAGGGCAGAAATCTCAATTGGGTAACAATGTTACGGTTGGCCCTTATTCTATTATAGAAGATAATGTTATTCTTGGAAGCAACACTATAATACACTCTAATGTATTAATTAAATCAGGAACAGTGATTGGGAATGATTGTGAAATTTTCTCAGGTGCAGTAATAGGAAATAGACCTCAAGATAAAAAATTTATAGATAAAGAATCTAAAGTAATTATTGGTGATAAAAATATTATTAGAGAATATTGTACTATTCATAGAGCGACTGTAGAGGATGGTATAACATCTATAGGGGATAGTTGTTTATTGATGGCTTATTCGCATATTGGGCATGACACAGTGCTAAAAAATAATATAATTATATCTAATAGCGTTCAGGTAGGTGGCCATGTTATGATAGATGATTATGCAATTATAGGTGGAGCCACACCTGTTCATCAATTTTGCAAGATAGGACAACACTCATTTATTGGTGGTGGATATAGGATAGTACAGGATGTTCCACCATTTATTAAGGCGATGGGTGAACCATTAAGATATTCAGGTATTAATAGTGTAGGATTATCAAGAAATAATTTTTCAGATGAGATTATAATTACTATAAAAAAAATATACAAATATATATATAGATCTGATTTAAACGTTTCTCAAGCACTCGATTCAGTAGCTAATAGCTTTGATACAGATGAATCGCTTGCTATAGTTGAATTTATAAATAATAGTAGTCGTGGTATTATATAAAATATTAATAACTCTTATACTTTTATCTACTATTGTTTGCAATTCAGAAAACATACTTGATAATCAAAAATCTATCTCACTAATTGGAAATTCAAATTATACAAATGGCACATATAAAATAAATTTTGGTATAGCGAAAGGCGGTCAATCATTAAGCTATAATTTTTTTTCTATAAATAAATTAGTTAGCCATAATCTAGTAGTTTCTTCATTAATATCTAAATTTGATATACATAGAACTGATATTTTTATTCAGAACTCAATGCTGTTTAAAGCATTAAATAATTCTATGAGTCTACAAATGATAGCGAATCATCTATTTTTAAAGAGTAGGGTTGATAAATGGAATATATTCGGGGCTAATTATTATTTTTTTCTTAAAAAGAGTATTTTTTCACTAGGCATTCTATGTTCAAATAAAGATGGGAATAATAGAGCTATCTCAAATTCACTAAGCATAGAGCATAAAATAAATAGTAAATTATCTATTAATTATTCATTTTTAAATAGTAAAGATGTTAAATCTAATCTAATAAATTTATCTATTAATATATGAAAACAATTTCAATTTTAGGTTCTACTGGTTCTATAGGTAAACAAGCATTAGATATAATCAATTTACAAAAACAAGATTTTGTAATTGATTATATCTATGCAGATTCAGATTTTAATGGACTCTTTGAACAAATAAAGCAGTTCTCTCCAAAATTTGCATGTATAAACAATGAAAATTCATATAATAAATTAGTTGCATTGGTAGGCAAAAAACACAATACCAAAATCATACTAGGTGAATCAAATACATTGGATCTTATTTCTTCAAGGAATGTTGATCTTGTTATTAATGGTATCGTAGGAATAAAAGGTTTAAAGCCATCAATTGCAGTAATTAATCATAATACTGATATTGCATTATCAAATAAAGAAAGTTTAGTTTTAGCAGGTCATATTTTAACTAACAAAGCAAAAGAAAATAAGGTCAATATTTTTCCTGTTGATAGTGAACATAGTGCATTATGGCAGTGTCTAGTTGGTGAAAATACGGATGAAATTAAGAGATTAATATTAACTGCTTCTGGTGGACCATTCAGAGAATTAGATGCTCATAAATTTCTTAGGGTAAATATTATCATTACAGATAATGGTCCTAATTGGAAAATGGGAAATAAAATTACTATTGATTCAGCTACTATGATGAATAAAGGGTTTGAGGTAATAGAAACTTTTTGGTTGTTTAATATCGATCACAAAAAAATAGATATAGTTGTCCATCCACAATCAATTATACATTCTATGGTTGAGTTCAATGATACCTCAGTGAAAGCTCAACTAGGACTACCTGATATGAGAGTTCCAATAAATTATGCAATTAATTTTCCAAAACAT
>CAYNPP010000002.1:0-10998 GCA_964399095.1 uncultured bacterium
ATAAACAGATGAATAATAAACATGTAAGGTATTGCACATCCCATAAGCCGTCCAAATTTTCTCTGCCGCCCAGAGCTTGTGGTTGGAATCCCTGTGGTTTTTGCAATATTATATTTAAATCTGCTTATACCAAGTGCACGCTTCCAGCTGAATGACAGTCCAGGTATACCTGTGTTGAATCTACTTTTACGTTTTCCCATATTCTACTATGACTTATACTTATCTTTTCTTTCCCAAACTCTAACAAGGTAGTTCCTAGCTTCCTCGTACTTGAGCTCATTCTTTAATTTATTATATAGTCTATCAAAATCCAATCTGTTTGCAGCCTCAGATGCCTTGCTAAGATTTGAAGTATTTGATAGGGTTTTTGATACATTCCCTATACCCGTGTTGTACGCAGGGATTGCGCAGATAAATGCTTTTTTGTCATCCCTGATATCCTTGAAATAAACATACCTGATTTTTGCAAGATAGGCACACCCAAGCTCTATATTCTTTGCTGGATTATATAGATATCCTTTATTAAGGAACTTATCTTCCTTGTATAGATATAGATATGCATCTCTCGCACCACTCTTTGGAACTAGCTGCATTAGCCCGTACGCTGGAATGTGAGACCTGGCCTTTGGATTAAATGATGACTCCGTTTCAATTATCGCAAATACTATCGCAGGATCTAAATCGAACCTTTTTGAATTTTTGTATACCTGATCCTTGAACTGTTCTGCTCTTACAGATAGGTGATTCTTAACTAATGGAATTTCAACTCTATACTTTTTCCTTTTTACCCCATCGTTTGCTACAACTGTCTTGGCTGATGTTACTTCTTTTTGTTTTACTATCTTCTCAGCAGTTTCTTCAATGTTAGAGGGCTTTACAGTTATTCCTTTATCTGTTTTAATTTGATTATTTACAATAGAAGAACCATCCCCCGCCTTTGTTTTAATAACCTTCTTTGTTGCTTTTATTATTTTTTCTCTTGCGTCATCTTTGCTTGCACGAGAATCAACCACTACCTCCACAAGCAATGTCCCTGCTTCATAGTCAACAGAGATTCTACTTTCCATATTCTCACTGTAATTCACATAGATTTTATTTGTGGATGATTTAAACTCATCCCACTTCTCAAGAACCTTTCTCTTGTAATCCTCAAATGCCTGTTTCTCTTGCATCTCGTAATTCACATACATAGACGTTATAGAATCAACATAATTAGAGAAGGCTTCATTTTGAGATCTTTTGTAGTCTTCGTAACTACCTTGAGAGGTAAATAAAAATATCCCTAAAGTCACTAACAATAATTTTCTCATACATATCCTCATGTTGTTTTATACATTGAACCAGTAATTTAATTTTATATAAAATGCATTGTCAAAGTATTTTTCAGTCCAGCTATCGGAACCAGAATAATTAATAAAATCAATAATGCTATTAAATGATTGACCGTTTACAGCTCTAGACAACTTATAAATAAAATATAACTCAGAGCCCCTTGCATACTCCCACTTAAATGATAAATTAAAATCAAGGCTTGTATACCTCGGGAAAAAACCAATATAGTAATTCGGATTAAGATACTGCTCAGTTATAATCTCACCATCTATTATTTCATAGTCTGGAGCTAAATCTCCAGTAGTGTACAAAGGTAGAACGTTTGTTTCATAATTCCCAGAAATAAACTCAGTCTCAATGGGTTGCATTTCATTATTAAGCCATTCTTTATAGTCTGTGTATTTCTCTGAATGCGAAAGATATTCAGAGTATATTTGCAATGAGATGTCCTTGTTAAAATATTTCTCTACTCTCAAACTATATCTATTCTGCAGTCCATCTGAATTTGCAAAAATATAGTGATTAATATCAGAATCTTCATCATCCTCAACAATTTCTAAGAAATCATATCTGTTTTGTGAGTCTGCTCGATTGTAGGCAAAGCTCATTAAAAATCCCTCACTAGCATTGAATATAAACTCAGAATTATACTGAATAAATTTATCGGTGTTTATGCTTTCTCTAAATTGAAAATCAATATTATATGATAACCTGCGCCTTATATCATTACTAAAATAAAAAAATAAATGAGAGGACTCTTCAACTAGATATGCATGAGGGCTTACAATATCCTGCTCGTAGTCAAACATGTATAGATCGTCGTAGTGTTGCTTATTGTGATTATATCCTAAAATTATTGTATTATAACCCATAGATTTAATTATCGCATAAATTCCATAGCTATCCTTAAGTGTCAAACTATCAAAGTTTTGTGATCTTTCATGGCTCACAGAAACTTTTGATTTTCTAATTATATTCAACGCTGGATCTTCCCTTTCAAAAGCAATCTCTATATCAAATTCTTTTATATTATTTCTAAATAGATAGCCAACATCATTTATATCAATATTTTTATCAAATACATCTAAACTCATATTAACAGAGAATGGATAAAACTGATAATATTCAGCATCAAAAATAAATCCATTCCCTCTGGAATCATTTTTTAAAGAATTTATTATTTGGTAATCAAGAATCAAGTTATTTGATAATAGATAATTTGCTCCATCAAATGCAATAACAGTTGATCTATCATTCTCAAATATAAAATTTGTAGTGGAGAGACCAATGACAGATGTCTGATTAAAAAGCTCTTTAACTGCTCTTCCTGCAAAATAATATGAATTATATCCAGAGTCGAAACTGTTGTTCTGTGGAATCGTATTAGCTAAAATAAAACCATACTCGTAGCCGTTACTTGCTTTACCAAAAAATCGAGTGGCGGATGTAATCTTATTTGCTCTGCCCTGAACCGGCCCACCAATTCTCCTTGAATAGAATATATCTACAGGTGTATTAAATAAAGAGCTTATTTCATTAAAAAAAATTCTTTTCTCCGGGAGATAAACTTCATAGGCTGATAAGTTGATAATCTTTGGATCCATTTCAACTTGACCAAAGTCAGGATTAATCGTTAAATCCAAGGAAGTTGATGGTGAGATTCTAAACTTGATATCAAGACCTATTGGATTTTCTATTACATTGTATTGATCAAGAGCTATGCTATCGGCAAAAATTTGTTCATCAACTAAATAGATATTATTGAATTTGTTTAAGCAACCTAAAATATAGGGTTGAAAATCTATTGATCTTTTTATATCCATCTCAGTTAATCCTACAAGATGGCCATAGTGAGATGATCTACCTACAAAATCCCTGTCCAATGCAACCCACCTATCCATTTCATTGTATCTATATATAAATCTGCCAATATTGAGACCCCATGGATTTTTAAGCTGAGTTATACTCATCATCTTAAAAGGTATCCTCATCTCCACTCTCCATCCATCTTCATCAACTACAGTCGCAGCATCCCATATGGCATCATATTCAAAATCTAAATCTGATTCTGAGTGGATAACTGCATCAGATTGTATCCCAGCTGCATTTACAGCAAAAAAATACCCCGATTGATGATCGTGGTCTGGGTCAAATTCAATAGAGAACCAATCAGATAGCTCTGGATCAAAATCATCTCTTTTTGAGAGCCTTCCTTCAATCTTATCAGGGTCTGAATCAAATAGCTTCGCAGCAATATAAATATTATTTTCATCATATACTATCATCACATGCGTGCTACTACTAGTCAGAGACATATTATTTGGTTCATCCTGAACAAAATCACTAATTACCGCATCCTTTGATCCATCCTCAATATCAATCCAGTATGATTCTAAAAACAATCCATCTATCTTAGGAGATTCAGTTATATATTGAGAGCTGTATATTTTACCATCTTTTTGAATATAAAAGGGTTCTTCTTTGCTATTTAACTTCTCAAGAGATGAATTCGCATTAAGTAGAAATATAAAAGAAAATATTATAATTATTTGTCTAATCATCATTATAATCACATTAATAATGAATCTAAGAAATTATATTATTTTTTAAATTAAATAATTATTAATAATTTAATACCGACTGAGCAGTCGGTATTAAATTTCAAAATTTTATGGAGATGCTTTATGAAGATATGTGTTCTAGTTAAACAGGTCCCAAACGAAGATGCTGTAATCAGAATTTCACCTGACAAAGGTAGTATCATAGAAGATAATATAACTTTCTGTACAAATGAGCCTGACACCTATGCACTTGAAGAAGCGTTGCTAATCAAAGAAAACGATAGTCAGTGTGAGGTTGTTGTGTGCACCCTTGGAAAACCTGAAGCCACTCAAATTTTAAAGGAAGCGCTGGCAAAGGGAGCAGATAGAGCAATGCTTATCAATAGTGATCAAGTCTCAGAGCTTGATCCTCTTGCTCAGGCAAAAGTTTTTTCCGAAATATTAAAAAAAGAAAATTTTGATTTAATACTATCTGGCTTACAGTCTGATGATGTGGGATACGCCCAAACAGGACTTCTGATTGCAGAGCTGCTGGATATGACCCATGCTTCTCTTGTTGTTGGAACAGAGATAAAAGAAAACGGAAAGATAAGAGTAAAAAAAGAGCTCGAAGGAGGTTGGTTTCAATGGGCAGAAATGGAGCTACCTTCATCACTATCAATCCAATCAGGTCTAAATAAGCCACGATACGCTTCGTTAAAAGGCATAATGATGTCTAAGAAAAAAACAATTGATACATACGATTTAAATGCAGGTGACATTCAAATTCCACAATCTAGTATTCAATTTAATGACTTCTATATTCCACAAAAGGAAAAAGAAACTAAATTTTTAGATGGAGATACAGACACAATTGTATCTGAGTTAATCAAGGTTCTGCAGAATGATGTCAAGGCAATATAAATAAAGGATAATATGAGAATACTACTATACATTCAATCAACTGATGACAAGATAAATCCAATTTCCTTAGAATCCCTTGCAGCTGCACAGAAAATTAAAAAGCATAATGGAGCAGAAATATTGGCTGTCACTTTTTCTGAGGCTACTGCAAATAATATTTCAAATTATAATCTAGATGAAATTTTACTCTATGATAATCAGGAACTAAGCAGCTACAACCCCCTATATTTTTTAGAAGCATTTAATCAGATAAATTCATCCCAAAAACCAGATTTAATTTTATTTGGGCACACATATGAAACAAGAGACTGGGTCCCTAGGCTAAGCGCGCGACTTGATATTCCCTTTATTTCAGATTGCATAGATGTAAGGCTAGATGATGATATAAAATTCACTAGAGGGCTGTATCAAAATAAAATTAATAGCGATATCGGAATAAAAAGTGAATCAGCTATTGTCTCTTTTCAATCTGGGGCATATAAAATTGATTCAATCGCATCTGGAGATGCAGAAATATCAACACTGAATCTAGATCTCTCCTCTGTTGAAAATAAAATTGTAAATGAAGAGAAATTTAAAGATACAGAAGGTGGAGTAGATCTGTCCACTGCAGATTTTATAGTTTCAATTGGAAGAGGTATTGGAGAGGAAGAAAATATCCCTATGGCAAAAGAACTATCTGAGCTAATCAACGCTCAGCTGGCATCTTCTAGACCTATTGTAGATTCAGGGTGGCTGGATCACTCACTTCAAATTGGTAGCTCAGGTCAGATTGTATCTCCCAAGCTATATTTTGCTCTTGGGATATCTGGAGCTATTCAGCATGTTGTAGGGATGAAGGGCTCAGGATGCATCATTGTAATCAACAAGGATTCAAGTGCACCCATTTTTGAAATTGCTGATTATGGGGTTGTTGGAGATGTTTTGGAGATAATTCCCAAATTAAATTCAGCAATAAAAGAATTAGATGGATAGAGAAAAATTAGAAATTGATGTTCTGTTTGTTGGGGCTGGGCCTGCCTCTCTTGCAGGATCCATACATCTAAAAAGATTGTTTAAGGAATCAGGAATCGATGCTTCTGTTGCAATAATCGAAAAAGCATCTGAGGTAGGTGCTCATTCACTTTCAGGTGCAGTTGTAGACCCTAGAACTCTACTTGAACTGTTCCCTGAAAGCACCGTAGAAGACTTCCCATTTGAGTTCCCAGTCAATAAAGAATATATGTACTACATGACGAAAGGGATGAAATTCTCAGTTCCCTATATCCCTGGCCCAATGAGTCACCATGGATGCTACATAACTTCAATTGGAAAACTTACACGATGGCTAGAAAAAAAATGTGAGTTGGAGGGTGTTGATATATTTTCAGGTTTTCCAGGATCAGAGCTCCTGTACGATGAGAGCGGAAATTCTGTGATTGGCGTTAGAACCGCAGATAGGGGTATCGATAAAGCAGGAAATAAGAAAGCAGACTACGAGTCTGGAGTTGATATTCTGTCTAAAGTGACAATATTGGGGGAAGGTACTCGAGGGAGCCTCACAAAAACACTAATAGAAAAATTTAATCTGATGAAAAATAAAAATCCCCAAAATTGGGCCATCGGGGTAAAAGAACTCTGGCAGCTACCAGAAAAAAAACTCGATGATGGATTTGTTGCGCACACACTAGGTTTTCCTTTGGGACACTCTCTGTTTGGCGGTGGGTGGATATACACAATGAAAAATAATATTCTTGATCTGGGAGTGGTAATGGGACTTGATTATAAAAATCCCAATATAGATGCCCACCATGAACTCCAACTACTTAAGACTCACCCATGGATGAAGAAATTGCTTGATGGCGCTGAGATGCTTGCATATGGATCTAAGACTTTGCCTGAGGGGGGCCTCTACTCAATACCAAAATTATTTGTCAATGGTGCAGTATTAATTGGTGACAGTGCTGGTTTCCTAAATGGCCAGAGATTAAAAGGGATTCACCTAGCCATGAAATCTGGTATGCTTGCAGCTGAATCAGTATTAAACGCATTTCAAAATGAAGATTTTACAGAGAAATCTTTATCTAAATACGAAGATAAATTCATTAATAGCTGGGCACACAAAGAGCTATATAAAGCACGTAATTTCCATCAAGGCTTTCATCGGGGATTATTGTTTGGGCTGTTTAATGCAAGCGCAGGCCTATTAACAAATGGCAGAGGGTTTGGTCTCTACACAAGATTGAATTCAAAGCATGGCCATAGTAAAATGCAGACAGGACTTTCAAAGAAGCCCTTTAATAAATATGATAGCATAAAATATGATGGCAAACAGATACTTGATAAGGTTACAGACGTCTTCTATTCAGCCACCTCACACAATGAGGACCAGGTCCCCCACCTACATGTTTCTGACACATCTGTGTGTATAGAAAAATGTAAAGAGGAATTTGGAAACCCATGTCAAAACTTCTGTCCAGCAAACGTCTATGAGATTGTTGACGATGGTAAGGAGCGACTACAAATAAATTTTTCAAACTGCGTTCACTGTAAAACCTGTGATATCATGGATCCATATCAGATCATTGATTGGGTCACTCCTGAGGGAGGAGATGGACCCTCCTGGAAGAATATGTAGTCTACTATGCAGGAATTTGTAATAAATATAATTGGTTATATTCCTGTTTTAAGAGATCAACCTGCATGGCTTCTATCCATTCTATTTAATTTGGCTGGAGTCCTAATTATAATCTGGGCCATCCGACGCTATTACTTCAATAGTTGATATAAATCACAAAAACACTGAAATTCTTTTTTTTTCTTGATAAATAAGCAATAAAATACTACTTTATTACGCGTATGGCTTTTAGAAAATTTATATAAATCTTGGCTTTATAGCTGAATATATTGTTTGGCGGGCTGGTGATTTTTATACTCAAAACTTAGCTAAGGAGGAGTAAATAATGAAAAAAAGCATAATAATGGTACTTGTATTTTGTACTGGCGTCCTAATTGCTCAGGATATAGCAGGAACATATAGAGCAGGTGGACAGAGAGTGGAATATCAATACTATACAAGACCAAACCTACACCTAGATTCTGGTAATAGTGATGGAAGTACCTCGCTTATGATTAACGACGCCTACGGGCTTGGAGTTAGTGCAGAGGTTGCCAACATTCCTGCCGGATATAACTTTTATGAGAATATTGTTGGGCCAATCGGTCTTGCTGAGATGGATGCTCTACAGTATTTTCTATATGTAACATTCGATGAATCAGGCGACGCTGCCATCACCAATAGCCAAGTGCTAGCCGGAGAAACTGAGGGCTGCGTAACTGAAATTCAGTTGTTACCTCTTGATGATGAATTTGATTACACATCAGATTTAAACGCAGGATTAACTGTTCAGTCTACTATGGTGACAGGGCAGCCAAATGCGAGTCCCTATGTTGGAGAATCAGCTGGATCATGGAGTGTTGTAAATTCTTCATTCTTCTCATTTTTCCCAGAGACACCTTCTGCTGTAACTGCAGAGTTTCAGCTTTATGGTGATGAATTTGTAGCTTGCTATGGTGCATGTTTATATCAAACTGGTGGTGATCACGCTTATTGTGGTGGCGTTGAATGCGCACCATACGTTCATGGCTATCCAGGGATGCCTCACCCAGGTGCTACTGCAGGTTATGTGGTAGATGGAGTGCAGATGTCTTCTGTACCATCAAATATGTATTTCGGTCATGTGCCTGATTTGCATGTTGAGTGGCACTATATTGATGGACCAGTTGCTGAAACTGGTTTAGGTGATATCGTTGGTGAAGATGAAGATGGTGATGGCACTGATTATGATAATATTCTAGGCTACCCAGCTCTAGAGTCAACCTTTATGAACCCAGCGTGTGGATTTAATTATCCAATTCTAGGTGACGTTACAGCTGTTTTTGAATCCATGGGAATGGGTGGTTGCGTAGACTACACTGTGGGTGGAGATGAAACTCCCGCAGGTACAGATGCAGCTAATGCATTTTACGTAATGGATGCTAGCTATGGTCCTTGGAGCAACTTCCTTACATGGAACGCAGTGATGTATGGTTTGACAGGTGATGCTTCATTTTTAGTTGATGACTCAGGTGCAGATGTTAATCCTGCAGATATAACTTTCCTTGACCTTGATCAAGACGGAGTTCCAGAGACACCGTACAATGCAAATGGCGGAAGAGTTATTATGACATTTGATCCAACCTGTATCCCAGTGGTAACATCTATATCTGTATTAGGTGAGCTATTTGAAGTTGGATGTGGCGAAGCTAGTGGTGGAGATGTTAACCAAGATGGTTCTCTAGATGTTCTTGATGTTGTTGCTGTTGTTAGCTTCATTCTTGGAACAGGCGAGCTAGATGAGGGCTGCGCAGATGTCAACTCTGATGGTGGCGTTGATGTTCTTGATGTTGTTGCAATGGTTTCAAGTATTCTTGGAAACAATGCTCGTAGCGATGCAAGCTCAGCTGTATTCAATAAAGCTGACAATGGAATGACAATGTCATCTGATGGCCTTGTAGGGGCAGTTCAAATGACACTTTCACATGGAAGTGATTTCAGCATTGAGCTTACAGATGATGCTTTTGTAGCCGACTACAATACAGATGGAAATACAACAACTCTTATCGTTGTGGCTCCAGAAAATGATGCTATCTTTAGTTCTACAGGTGATTATAATGTTGAGGAAGTTATAGCTGCCACAACAAATGGTTACATTGATACTGAAGTTACTATGCCAGATGCAATAGCACTTGGCAAAGCATATCCAAACCCATTTAATCCATCTACATCTTTTGATGTAAATATTGCAAATAATGGCAATGTTTCTGTGATGGTATATAATGTTAACGGACAGATTGTTGATGTTGTTCAAGATGGTTATATGGATGCTGGCAATTACAATATGACTTGGAACGCTTCTAATCTTTCAAGTGGTATGTACATTATTAAAGCAAGTGCCGCTGGAATTACAGCATCACAAAAAATAATGTTAGTTAAATAAGTACTCTTATTTAATTAGTATCTTTAAAAACCCGCTCTATCTAATTAGAGCGGGTTTTTTTATTATGTTTTATATTGTTATTTTTTTAGATTAACTGATGCTGAATTACAATATAATTTATTTGTATTTATTCTTTATGTTGTCGCTTATCTTCCCTAGCGCATCAATCACTGGGAAAGTTATCGATTCAGATTCCGATGAACCTCTTATTGGTGTAAACCTCATTCTCCTTGAGACAAGTAAAAATACAGGAATTGACCCGGTAATTACCGATTACGGCACCAGCACCGATATTGAGGGAGATTATATCATAAAAAATATTCCACTTCGAGAGTACACCCTAAAAGCAATGTATATCGGCTATCAAGACAAGGAAATGACAGTAACGCTAGATGAGAGTATTTTGTATACATTTGATCTCAAAATGGATGTAGGTGAAATAACACTTGATGAAACAACAGTAACAGCCATATATGAAAGAGAAGAGAAAAAAACTGAGGCTCCGGCCACAATAGAGACTGTTACATCAAAGGAGATAGCGCAGGCAACCACCGCAAACCTTGGAAGTTATCTACAAGGCTTAAAGGGTGTCGATTTCACAGCAAGCGGTGTAAACAACTACAGCCTTTCAATAAGGGGATTTAACAGTAGCTTTAGCACTAGGTTATTAATGCTAACAGATGGACGCCCTGCAAATGTACCTTCATTAAGGGTCGTAAACTTTAGCACTGTTCCTCTGATATCAGATGACATTGAGAAAATCGAGGTTGTGTTAGGCCCAGCTACTGCTCTTTATGGAGCAAACGCCCACAGTGGTGTCATTAATATTATTTCTAAGGCTCCATCTCTATCAGAGGGGTTCTCTGGTAGCTTTGCAGGGACATTCGATGATAGAAATTTGAAAAAATTCAGTGGGAGATATGCAAAAAAAATAAATGACAAAATTAGTATTAAAATATCAGGGTCACACTTTAGTGCAACTGAGTGGCCATATATATCAGAGAGCGAATACAGAGCACATAAAAATCCCTGGGTAGGGTTCTCTATAAGAGAAACAGATGGAATGGATAATAACCCTTCAGGGCTAGGTTTTGTGGGGTGTATAAGCCCCGCCTCCTCTGATGAGGTGCGCTGGGCGGAGAGCACAAGAGGAACTATGATAAGCACAGTCCACACTGGAAACG
>CAYNPP010000002.1:11008-12017 GCA_964399095.1 uncultured bacterium
AAACGGATGGCCTGGAATATACCGTCCAAGTGAGCTTATTCCTGAGGGAATGTTTTATGTTCTCCTTGGGAATGGAGAGCCTAATCATGGGGACTGGGATGGAGATGGGTTTGCTGGTGAGGACTGGATTAATGGTCGTGATGATGATGGTGATGGCAGCATAGATGAAGACTACTGGTTTGCAGATGGAGTAGATAACTTTGAGCCATGGGATGATAATAGCTGTTTAAATGGGTATGAGTGCATAGATGACGTCTTTGATTTTGATGATTCTAATGGAAATAATATTCATGATGGACCTGAGCCATTTTATGATTTAAATGGAAACGATACTTGGGATTGCTACGAGTGGGAAGCAGGAGCTTGTGTAAATGGTGAGTGGTGGCAAGAGCTAAGTGGTTTAGGCTATAATACAGGTCAGTGGGATGCAGGAGAGACTGCTTATGAAAGTTGGACAGATTGGGATATGGATGGGTCATACGATGGAGCAAATGGCTTGATTGATGAGCTAATTGATGAGCCTTCAGATGAGTGGTTTGATGGAGTTGATAATAATGGAAATGGAATTATAGATGAAGCACTGGAGAGATATACAACCGGACAAATTCCATCACAGCGGGCGATTTCAATCGATAACGCTGATGTTTTGATTTCATCTGGTATGCTAAATGAATTTCTAATGGATGGAACAAAAAACCCATGGTACATACAGGGCACATCAGATCATCACCTTAGAGGGCAATCAAGGTGGAATGAAGATAGCGAAATATTGGAATTTGATGTGTATGAGTGGGATTTTGGACAGGATGGGGTCGCCGGAGACTACCACTATGACTTACATGGGGATAATCTTCTGCATCCTGGTGAGCCTGGAGATTTAGATGAATTTGATGATTTTGGTCTTGATGGCTTTAAATACTATGATGAGCTAGATACTAATGGAAGTGGTCACTACGCTGTGTGGGGATATAGTTATATCCCAGTTGAAGATCCAGAAAATGGATATATT
>CAYNPP010000002.1:12027-36568 GCA_964399095.1 uncultured bacterium
GGGATATCAAACATCATGGATGCGGTTGATGAATGTATATCTTCCTGTTTTAGATATTAATGGTGATTTAATTTGGCTGGATGGTCCGGATGAAGGAGAAGGAGATGGAGTGTGGCAGCCTGGAGATACCTGGAATGATAATAACGGAAATTGGGAAGTTGATGAAAATGAAGCTGGCTGGGATTTTGGAGGCTACTTTAACTTTTTACAGCACACCCCTGGAGTAGATGATGATTTAGATGGAATTATAGATGAATGCTACCCAGGATTTTGGGGAGAAAATTTTCAGGGAGATGTCGGATGGAATTTTCTTACGCCATCAGATATGGAAATTAGTGATGGTGGCTATGTTATGAATTGCTATGGTATTTGCCCTGAGAATAGTAGTATCTGGTACGATGAATCCTGTGAAACAGATATTAGTCTATTTATAAATGATGAAATAGGTATAAGCACTGATGACTGGAGATACTACCAGAACCAGGACTTTGATTACAAAGAGATAGAAGTTTCACAGAATGTTTTCTATGATATCTGGCCGCCACCAGATAACAACTTTGATCAAAATATTGATATTATTCAGGATTGTGGTCAGGATGGGTACTGCTGGGACTACAATGGGAATCAAGCGCAGCAGCACGCTGTGGATATATGGGGAAACTATTTATATGATGATAGCGGAGATCCTATCCTCATTTATGGACCTGACTATGGAGAGGGTAATGATGCACTTGATATATTTGATGCTGATGAGTTTGATGGCTTGTATGATACATCTGATGGAATTTATAATGTGCTGCCTGAGCCTTTTGAGGATTTAAACAACGATGGAGTAAGGAATAGTAACGAGCCATATACAGATACCGATAACAATGGGTACTATACACAGGGTGACTGGCACCCTAACTTTGACCATGTAAACGATACAAATGGAGATGGCTTGGATGATTACCCTGATTTTGAGGTCATTAATGATAAAATCGAATTCAGATTAGACTATGACCCCCATTCAGATTTAAATATTTCTCTACAGAGTGGTTATGCATTCACCAAAACCCAGCAAGTCACAGGCGTTGGAAGGTACCTGGCTGATGGTTGGAAATCAAAATACCTTCAGATACGTGGTAGGTATAAAAAATGGTTCATGCAAGGGTATTTAAATACAAATGATGCAGGAAACACCAGGGGCTATAATAGAGGAGATCGCATAACAGATCAATCTTCAAACTATGGTTTCCAGATTCAGAATTTTTTTGATATTCCAAGGTACTATACTGAGGTTACATGGGGTATTGACTATATGAAGACGCTTCCATTTACCGATGGATCTGTTTTAAATGATGGACCAAATGGATTTGATGATGACGAAGATCAAGATTCATATGTATGGGATTTTATTGATCATGCACAGGATGGAGATGGTGTTATATATGGAGATGAAGATGATAGGGCGTTTGGAATAGATGAGCAAGATGAGTTTACTACAAATATACTTTCTAATGAACTTGGCTTCTATTTTCAAACTAAAACAGATTTATTCAACAGCTCAAAATGGGAACTTATAACATCCGCAAGAATTGATTACCATGACCAACTAAAAGAAGAAGGACTTTTGTTTGGACCAAAATTCGGTCTAACATATAAACCATCTGAGCTCACGACATGGAGATTGGGATATGGAAAGGCATTTAATACCCCAACAATTACAGCGCTTCACACCAATCTTATTTTTGGAAGATGGGGTGAGAACTTTACTATGATATTAAAAGGGAACAAGGATGGGACTCCCTATGCAAGAGCAGATAATGAGGGAGAATATGGAGATTGGGGATTTGAAACAAATCTGATTGACCCTTTTTTCTATAGGATTGATGATGATGGGAATTATAGTGTAGACCCAACTACAGGAGAATATAAAACTGTCAGCTTTCATTCATCAGGGCTTAATGATTGTGTTAATGACCCCAATAACCCCCAATACCCATGCAATCCTTATCTTCAAAGAATCCAGGGCGCACCTATGTTCTTTAATACCGGAGATGGTACATACCCATCTGACTATATCGCCCTTGATACACTGAATCATCATATATTTATACCATCTGCATATGATGATGGGGTTGACTATAGTAAAGAGGAGTCCATTAACTTATCTGATATTGACCCTCTTAGATCAGAGAGCATGAGAACTCTTGAGCTTGGATTCAGCAGTTTTGTTACACAAAAAAGCTTATTTACAACTGAAGTATATTTTACCAGATACAATGACTTTTTTAGCCCTGCCACATTTATAACCCCACTGGTTAAGGACAATAATGATAATATAGTGGGATTAATTCCTTCAAATTTAGATAGAACTTATGCTCCATATGGAACGGCATGGGATGGAATTGATAATGATAATGATTGGTCAGGATTGGGATACTATGTAAGCCAAAGTGATATTGTGTGTGTAGATGAATTTGGAATTCCAACAGGAGATCCATACCCATGTGGACTTGTGGAAGAGGAAGGACGATACCTGCTTGACTATGATCACCTTCAGAATATAACAGCTGGAGCTGAGCTTCAGGATTGGTCAGAAATTTTTGGATGGGACGACGATAAAAATGGAGATGGAGACCCAATGGATATTGGAGAATGGGGATACATTGATAGGTTGTGTCAAGATGGATATGAATGTGATATCGAAGGTGGATATTTTATATATACCGTCGTTCAGCCAAATCAACTTTGGGACCCGAATGAGGAGATTGATACTGGTGATCCTTTTATGCCACAGGCATTCAATGAGATTGACGGGAGGTGGCTTGATGTTGGAATAGATGAGTACTCTACACTAGCTGGGAATTATTTTGAGGCAGAAATAATTAATGAAGAAACAGGGAAAAAAGGATTTCCAGATAAGCTCCCCATAATAACCTTAAGCTCTCTTAATTATGGAACAGTATATCACTCAGGAATGGACCTTGGCTTCACTCACTTTTTCAATCAAAAATTTGTGGTGGATATTAACCTGACATTATTTAATTCTACAGATTACTATAATGAACTGACAAGGAGATATGACCCAATAAATGCACCTAAATTTAAGTTTAATATTGCAGCTAATTTAGATACAAAAATTGGAAACTTTATGTTCAAGTTGAGACATGTAGATAAATTTGAATGGGCAGATGGGACATGGGCCGGCACAATTGGCCCATATAATATTTTTGATTTACACTATATGTATGATATAACTAAAAATTTAAAATTTGGAATTACTGCAAATAATTTATTTGATGATCAGCATAGAGAGCTTATTGGTGGAGCAAAAATGGGTCGACAGGTAATTATTAGACTTACAACATTATTCTAATTTGGAAGCACATCATCAGGGATATTAAACTGGGGATTATTTACATTGCCCTTCTTTAGGACCTTGATTTCTCCAAATTTATCTTCAAACTTTTTAATGTTATCCTGAAGAGCGAACATTAGTGTTTTTACATGCATGGGAGACATTATAACTCTTGATTTAACTTTAGCTTTTGCCATACCCGGAAGCACACGGATGAAATCTAAAACAAATTCAGCTGCTGAATGAGTCACAACCACAAAATTACTATACTCTACTGATGTGCTCTCCTCATTAAATTCTATTTTAATTTGTTGAGTTTTTTCTTTTTGTTTATCCATTAATTATCCTCTTCTGAATTTTTTTTATTGAATTCACGCCAATCTTCATCTAGCCCATCCCACTTTCTGAATTCTTCTTCATCTGTAGTTACTTCTCTAAGATCTTCTGTTTTATCCATATATTCAATCTTGTTTTTGTTCTCTTCATATTCATCTGGATTAGTTTCATCCCTTAACTCTTCTTCTGTTTCTGATGTTTGATTTATTTCTTCACCATAGATAGATTTATCAAAAAAATCAACATCGCCCACTAATCCATTCATCATTAGATACTCTAGAAATCCAACAAATTTTTTATGTCGAAAATTTACTTTGCAGGTTGTGCATCTTAAGGAGGCGAGACAGACTTTTGTTAATTCTGTGCCACAGCTAGGACATATTAATTCTTCAGTTCCCATAATTTTTCCATTGAATTAGGTAGAAATATAATCTACTTAAAGATATTGTTCAATAAAAATTTATAGACCTTCAAATTTTTCAGAGCTATAGAGCCTCTGGATTAATTCTAACTCATTATTTGAAACTGATTTTTTCCTTCTATTCTTTACTATTTTAAGCGTATCTATAAATTTGTTTATATCTGTTTTATCGGTTGCTCCCCATGAAAATGATGGAATATATTTATTCTGAAAACCACCTCCAAAAACATTTGCACCCATCCCTATATATGTCCCTGTATTTATCATTGTTGATATACCTGTTTTACTATAGTCTCCTACCATACAACCCATAAACATCTGTTTTGTATCAATGCTCTTTTCTCCAATCTTGATTCTAACATTGCTGTAGTTATTTTTTAAATCACTGTTATTTGTATTCGCTCCAAGGTTGACCCATTCACCTATGTATGAATGGCCTAGATATCCATCATGCTGCTTATTGCTAAACCCATGAAATATAGAGTCCTCTATCTCCCCACCTATCTTGCAAAAGGGGCCAACTGTAACGTTCCCACAAATCTTTGCCCCTGGATTTATTATGCTATTTTTACCTATATATACAGGTCCCTTAACTAGTGCACCTATATCAATAAATGCATTGCTATCTATGATTATTGGGCCATTTGATGCATCTAGCACAGTGCCAGCAGCAATTATAGCTGATTTGGAGATATGTATATGCCTAGAATTAACCAAAATAGATGATTCGTGGCTGTTACCATCTACACTTTCTTGGAAATGTTTGAAATCGTTTATGAGGAATGAACTCTGCATATTTAATAGATCCCATATATAAGATGATTCATTCAATTCATCAAAAAATATTTCCAAATTAGTTTCTGGAATCTCAATTGGGTTTACAGTTGCTTCTGGAAATCTTTCAGCTACTACACTTTGGATATCCTCACGCACCATTAGTATCATGTCACTGGCTAGTAAATTATTTTCTAAAATAATTCTTTCTATGCATGTAAATGCACCTGATCTAACTTCAAACATCGCATGATTTAATGAGAATGGATAAAAATTCTCATGTGATTTAGTGTCATGTAAAATACATTTCATATTTAACTCAGAATATTCTTTATGGCCTTGTAGCCGTTATTGTTTTTGTTATGCTTTAACTGAATATTATAAAATAAATCAGAATAATCAGAGCTAAACCCTATTTTATAATTTGAATTAAGCTCATTAACAAGCATAGCAATTTCTATATTAAATTTTACATTCATATCTATAATTATATCATATTTATTTAAATATATTTGATTAATAATATCACCTAGGTTAGTAACATGCCCATTCTTATTTGTATTAAATGTATGCACTGATATATCATAGAGTTTTATTGAATTTTTATAAGAACTATTAATTATTAATGAAAACTCAGCATCATCCTCACTGAATATATCAATTACATCATACACATATTTCATCGCCGTACTAGCATGATGTTCCTTTACAGGAAAAACAATTAGTATTTTGGGAGATTTAATTTTTGCAGAAGAAAAATTTATAATTTGATCAGAGTTACTAAGTCTTCCTGATAGCTTGAACCAGGCCATCTTTAAATTTAGTTTGAGAAGTTTAAAATCCATAAATTCACTATAATTTACTATATTAAATAATAATATAATTGAAATAATCTATTTATAAACAACATCAATGCAATCTAAGTATCAAAAAAAACCAAGCATAATAATATATCTCTACATTTTTCTAGCAGTTTCCTGCCTTTATTCTTCTGAGCGCTATATATGGCCTGTAAATACTAGTAAAGCTCTTACAACAGTATTCGGAGATATTAGGCCTTTCAGGTACCATACAGGAATGGATGTTAGAACATTTGGAATCAATGGCCTTGATGTGTATGCAATTCAAGATGGATACATATCTAGAATAGCTGTAAGTACATCTGGATATGGAAAGGTAGTATACCTCACGATGGTTGATGGAAACACATCGGTATATGCGCATCTTGATCGATTTAATGAAAAGCTAGAGCTTATCAAAGAATCGCTGCAAAATGATTGTGATTGCTATAGCATAGACAAAACATTTTCTCCAGGTCAAATTAGCTTACAACAAGGTGAAATAATTGGATTTACCGGAGACTCTGGAAGCCTTTCTGGTCCGCACCTACATTTTGAAATAAGAAATAAAGATGGACGGCCATTCAATCCTCTGCTATCAAATTATACTGTCCACGACAATATAAGCCCCATCCCAGAACGAGTAGTTATACATAATCTTACAAAAGAGACTAGAATTAATGGTCAACCCTATAAAAAAGAACTAGAGCTAACAAAAATTTCATCAGAGGAGTATATATATGATGGAATAATTTCAATAAATGGTGAATTTGGAATTTCACTCGAAGTTTATGATAAAATGAATGACCAGCCATTTAATTTTGGGATTTATAATATTAGTCTTGAAATTGATGGGGAGAAAATGTATGAAGCACAATATGATAACATAGGATTCGAAGAAGGACAAAAAGTTTTCTCAGAAAGAAACTTTTTTGAATATAACAATAAAAGAAACAAAGTTTATGATCTCTATAAAAAGGATAATTTTATTCCATCATCATTTATCAGAAAAGAACCATCTGAAAAGCTAATTTTAAGGGATAACTCTTATCACCAATGTAAAATAACTGTGTATGATTACAATAATAATAAGGTAAACATAGGCTTTATCGTTGTATCTAATCAAGCACCAGCATACAAGCCAATTATAACCTATCATCCAGAAGGTGTAATGCTGCAATCTTATGATAGTGATATAAAAAAAATAAATATCTCACTTGCAGATAAATTTACAAATGGCCTAACTATGATAGCCAATGCAGATTCAATTATGAATAACAAATATTTTATAAAAAATCCTAATCCAGGGTATCAAGTTCTTGTTTCTGAGCCAATATATAATTCTGGTTCAAGAGGTGCTCCGTCATATAATCTAATTTCTGATAAAAAGTCAAGATTAGAGGGGAAAGTAAATATTATTGATAATGAGAATGGAACAATTATACAATTTATCGAAAATGAGTTCACCGGGATGGAGCCTATTTTGGGGCTTACATTTAAGGAAAAATTATTCAGATATAAATTGTGGAGAATATCAAAAAATATTCTTTCTTCTGAGCTTTTTAACCCTTTTGAGCTTAGAGATTTAACAAAGATTTCTGTGATTTATCAAGAACCAACAGAATATGAATTTGAGCTTGATATTATTTCTGAAATATCTATTCCAGATATCCCCTACGAAATAAAAACCAAAAGTATAAGGCTTGAATCACATAACACGTCAAGCAAAAATCTAAAATTTGATTCATCTATTAGCAATGAAAAGTTCATGTACATTATTCCTCACATTAACTCTGAAATAAAGGAGAATATTAATTATATATATGGACCATTTATAGTTGGTCCAATTGGGACGCCATTCAATGATAAAGCTACACTTTCATATGTGGATGATTCAACTGAAGATAGTTACGGGATATATAAATATGATTCATATAATAATAAATGGAAATTTTCAGGCAATAAATTAGATAACAGCAGAATCACATCAGCTATTAGAAGCGGTGGAATTTTTTCAATTGCTAAAGATACAAAGCCTCCTAAAATTTCTAAAATAATTCCAAGAGTTAATTCAACATACAGAAAAGACCAATTTAATAAAATCACATTCAAAATTGAAGATGAACTTTCAGGAATATCTGATGAAAACAATATAGAGGTACTGCTTAATGGGAAAAAATTGATAGTTGAATATAATTCGTATAGAGGAGTAGTTCTCTATAGAGTCAAAAACCCTCTTGAATTGGGAAAACATAAAATTGAAATAAATGTTACTGATAATTCAAATAATACTGCTACTATAAAAGGGGATTTTATTTTACGGTGAGCACTATAGATAAAAAGTTAATGCTACTAAAGGCAATCGAAGCTCAAGAATCTGCTATTTGTCCATACAGCAATTATCCAGTTGGAGCAGCTCTAATGGTTGAAAACAATATTATTGTAAAGGGTTTCAATATAGAATCAAAAGCATACCCCACTACAATCTGCGCTGAAAGGGTGGCAATCTTTTCCGCTTTATCATATGGATATAAACAATTTTACTGCCTAGCAGTTGCGACTAATGATGGAGGGACTCCATGTGGGTCATGCAGGCAGATAATGCATGAATTCCTTGGGAACGTTCCAATAATTATTTCAGATTCTAATGGCTCATATTTTGAAACAACAACAAAAGAGCTACTACCCAACCCATTTGGATAAATGCACATGAGACCACTGACAATAGGAATTTCAGGAGGAACAGGCTCAGGTAAAACAAGGTTTACAAAAGAGCTGCTAAAAAGATGTGATAAAGATAATGTCATCTGTATATCTCAAGACTCTTATTATAAAGATTTATCTAAACTTAGCTATGAAGAGAGATGTAAGAATAATTTTGATAACCCGAGGTCAATTGATTTTAGCATGCTACTTAGTGACTTATCTACACTATTAAAAAATGAAGAAGTTTATATCCCTATATATGATTTTACAACTCACACTCGTAAGGAAAAAAAAGAGTTCCTCGCTCCAAAACCAATAATTATTTTAGAGGGTATTTTTTCACTATTTGATGAAAAAATCAGGAATTTGTTAGAAAAAAAAATATATGTCGATACTCCAGCTGATATTAGAATCTTAAGACGCGTCAAGCGTGACATTAAAAAGCGCGGAAGATCTATTGAATCAATAGTAAAACAGTATACAGAAACAGTGCGACCTATGCATAAAAAATTCATTGCTCCTGTTAAAATATATGCAGATATTATTGTTCCAAATGGTGGAAAGAATTTGGAGGCTATTGATATAATTAATACGCAACTACTTCCAATAATAAGGGAGAGAATAAAGGATGCTTAAAAATAAAAATTCTGGGTGGATTGAAGTTATTTGTGGGCCAATGTTTAGTGGGAAAACAGAAGAGCTAATTAGAAGGCTTGTAAGAGCACAATTTGCAAAACAAAAAGTAAAAATCTTTAAACCATCATTAGATAATCGATACAGCGAGGAATACATTGTTTCTCATAATAAAAGAAAAATAAAATCGATAATAATAAAAAGCACTGATGAGATAATTAAGTATTCACAAGATTCTGATGTAGTTGGAATTGATGAGGCTCAATTTTGTGACTCCTCATTAATAGATATATGTAAAAGCTTAGCTCGTGATGGAAAAAGAGTAGTTGTAGCTGGATTAGAAAAAGACTATCAGGCGATACCCTTTGGACCTATGCCTGAGCTTCTTGTAGATGCAGAGTACGTCACTAAAGTTAACGCAATTTGCATGAGATGTGGTGACCAAGCTAACTTTAGTCAGAGAATTACAAAGGAAAAAAAGCAGGTAGTAGTTGGTGAAATTGACAAATACGAAGCTAGATGTAGGAAATGCTTTAAACCATAAACTATTGGAGGGACTATGAGAGGAATATTAGGAATATTTACATTGTTATCCATAGCATATCTATTATCTAATAATAAACAAAAAATTAACTATAGACTTGTTGCCTGGGGATTGTCAATCCAATTGATTTTTGCTCTTATAATATTAAAATCACCAATTGGACAACCAATGTTTAACTATATCGATAAAGCTATTACAAAACTTATTAGTTTTTCTAATGCAGGGGGTGATTTTTTATTTAAATCTTTTGTAGATGGTCAGTTCCATATAGGACTTATTAACTTTGCGTTCAGAGCGCTTCCTACAATTATTTTCTTTTCTGGACTAATGGCTGTGATGTATCATTTTGGAATAGTTCAATTTGTAGTACGGTGGATAGCAAAATTAATGCAAAAAACTATGGGCACTAGCGGATCTGAAACTCTATCTGTATCTGCAAATATTTTTGTTGGTCAAACTGAGGCCCCTTTAATGGTAAGACCTTTTATAGAAAATATGACTAAATCAGAACTGATGGCTGTTATGACAGGTGGCTTTGCAACTGCAGCAGGTGGTGTCATGGCACTATACGTTATGTGGCTTAATGATATACCTGGTATAGCGGGTCACCTTCTGGCAGCTTCTGTCATGTCGGCCCCTGCAGCATTAGTAGTGGCAAAAATCATTTACCCTGAAACTGAAGAATCGGAAACTATGGGAGATATTAATGTTAACGTTGAACAAACTGATGCAAATGCACTAGATGCATTGGGAAGAGGTGCAACAGATGGATTAAAATTGGCGGCAAACGTTGCTGCGATGCTAGTTGCATTTGTATCTATCGTTGCAATGTTTAATTATATGCTCGCATTTTTTAATACATCTCTCCAAGAAATAATGGGTTTATTTTTTAAGCCATTAGCATGGACAATGGGGGTTGCATGGAATGATGCTCAGATAATGGGAACTTTAATGGGTGAAAAGCTTGCTTTGACAGAATTAATTGCCTATGGTGATTTAAGGACATACGTTCTTAATAATGAAATATCAGAACGAACAGCAATTATAGCTAGCTATGCTTTATGTGGATTTGCAAATTTTGGTTCTATAGGGATTCAGATTGGCGGGTTGAGCAGTATTGCACCAAAAAGAAGAAAAGATCTTGCTTTACTAGCCTTTAAGGCAATGATTGGAGGCGCACTTGCATCGTGGATTACTGCCTGTGTAGCGGGATTGTTAATTTAAATTGGAGAATAGATGAATATACTTTTACTTGGTCCTCCAGGAGGGGGAAAAGGAACTCAAGCAAATTTTTTAATTAAAAAATTTAATATACCCCAAATATCAACTGGAGATATGCTTAGAGAGCATGTAAAAAATGGAACAAATCTTGGTATTGAAGCAAAAGGATATATGGATTCAGGATTACTCGTCCCAGATGAAGTTATTTTAGGAATGATGAAGGTCAGATTAAACGAATCTGATTGTTCACATGGGTATATACTAGATGGATTTCCAAGGACTATTCCACAGGCAGAGGGGCTAGAAGAACTCTTTAATGAATTAAATCAACAGCTTGACTATGTGTTAGTTATAAATGTAGATGATAATCTCATTGTAAATAGGATGGGTGGACGAAGGGTACATCAAGGCTCAGGTAGAGTGTATCATGTCAAATATAATCCGCCAAAAAATGATGGTATCGATGATGAAACTGGAGAGAAACTGATAATCAGAGTAGATGACCAGGAGGATACTGTGCGTAAAAGACTTAAGGTATACCATGAAGAAACAAGCCCTTTAATAAATTTTTATAAAATTCAGAATATTGTTCATCATATTAATGGTGAAGGAAGCATCCAAGAAGTTACTCAAACAATAAATACAATAGTTAAATAATTACATGTACAAGCTAGGTATAACCGGAGGAATAGGTTCAGGAAAATCAACAGCTGCCTCATATTTTAAACAGATGGGAGCGGAAGTTTTTAATGCTGACAAAGAAGCAAAAAATCACCTAAAAAAAACAAGCTCAATACAACATAAGATTATTGATGCCTTTGGGAAAAGGGTTATGGAAAGGAATAAAATTAGCTTTAAGAAATTAGCAGAAGTAGCATTTTCAGACAAAATTGAACAAAATATATTGAATGGAATAATGTGGCCAGAAATATTTATCTTAGTTGATAAATCGATTGAAAAGTCAACTATAAAAAAAACAAAATTATTTGTACTTGATGCAGCGATGATATTTGAAGCAAATTTTCATAATATACTAGATTCAACACTACTTATATCAACAAGGAAAGAGCATCGAATTGCTCGTGCTCTGAAAAGAAAAAATCTACATTTAGAACAAATTCAAAATAGAATGTCTCTTCAGATGCCAGAAACAGAAAAAAAGAGGCTAGCCACAACTATCATAGAGAATAATGGCACAGCAGATTACTTTGATAAAAAGTTGAATGCCTTCTATAATTCACTAAATCTTTAATGCCATTGCGTATATGGCTTTTTTGCAAGGCTAAAATTAAGATATCTTGTATCTTCAGAAATTTCATGCCCAACCCAATCAGGAAAATCTATTTTATCATCAATATTTGAAAGTTCTATCTCTGCTATCAGTAGACCGTTATTTATTCCATGAAATTGATCTATTTCCCACACGTGTTTTTTTATGGGGACATAGTACCTAGTTTTTTTTATAATATGATTTTTTGATAAAGAAAATAATTTTTCAGCATCATCATTAGGAATTTTATACTCGAATTCAAATCTTTCAATATTTGATTTTTTATATTTATAGGTCAAGAAACTTTGATTGTCAATCTTTCTTACTCTAAGAACCTGATTATCCTCAATAAAAATATAAGCTTGTTTTATATTTTTTTTATCATGGGGCCATGTGAATTTATTTTTTTTTACTAAGAATCTTCTTTCTATCTCTAAATTCACTTATTTTATGTACATCACCTTATGAGTCAAATTATTATTCTCAGTTTCTATGTTAATAAAATAAATTCCGCTTGATAGAACACCAGGGTTCCAATTAAAGTCGTAGTATCCGGCCTCTAAATTCTTATCTAGTATAACCGAAACTTCCTTCCCTAGTATATCATAGGCATTGATTTTAACATTTGAATAATTAGGGAGTGAAAATCTTATTAAGGTACTTGGATTAAAAGGGTTTGGATATGGATATGAGAATTCAAAAAATTCTGGTAATGGAATACTCTCCGTAAGTCTACTTACAATGTTGGTTGACAGATCAGACCACACAGCAATATTTTCAGATTCAAGTTCAATAAATTCTCCTGTATTTTCAATATACAACTTAAAACTTGGGACATCTCCATCTCTACAATATCCTAGAGTCATATCCGTACCATCAAAACCCATTGCTGGAATATCTGTATATCTTCCATTCCATTTTCTTGAGCCAATAATTGTATTTCCGTTATATGCTACAACCCAATCATTATTTGTTACTTTTACTTCATTTTCAAGTAGTATATTTTCGACAAAATAGAACGACTGTCTACTAGATTGTCTGTATGATAAATTCTCAGGAATTATAATATTCTCTTTTTTAATGGGCATATTTAAAAATAGAGTCTCCTGATCTGGGATATTCCAACTAAAATATAAAGTATCTTCAGATTGACTACGAACCCAATAGCCTTTATTTCGATAAAAAGCCTCTAGGCTCCCGTACCAACCATCACTAAGCTTAATTGTAGCAGTTCCTTCTCCAATTACAGAAGATATACTCTCCTCAAAATCATCTGGAAGTGCATCTGATATTAATACACCATCGACCCCGATATATGATATTAAATTATAATCTTCATGTATTGAGTACACATAATTCTGTGGTGTGTGTATAGCATCAGTTATAACATGATAAATAGTATCTTCTTCCATATTCTCATCATCTGGAGCTCTTAGCCAATATCCTTTTGAAGGATCTATGTATGATATGCTTCCATACCATCCATCAGCTAATTGAGTTGAAGCTAGCCCCTCAGTTATTATTGATGTTACTTGAAATCCTAAATCAGATAGAACATTTTCAACAGAATCATCCTCAGGTATAGCAGGATAACTAATTAAATTATATTCAGCATGAAGAGGTATGACAACAGTTGTAGGGCCTGATGAATATTGAACATTAATAACAAATACTTCATCAGATGGCATTGCAAAGTCTACTCCTCCATCCTGGACTCTTAAAATAATTGGACCATAGACACCACCATAAATTGGGGTCCATGATAAAACTCCTGTATTAAAATCAATTGTCATTCCATCAGGTGCATCAAAAAGTAAATAGGTGAAAAGAGTATCATCTGGATCATCTACTTCTATGGCATACAAATATTCTTCTCCCTGCGTTCCCGTTGATGGTGCCGTAGAGACTATCACTGGAGGATCATTTACAGGCGTAACAATAACCAAGAAATTTTGTATTGCAGATAATGCATTTTCTTCTAAACCATCAAAAACTGTAACTGTAATATTTCCAGAGCTCAAAACTCCTTCAAGCGGAGTCCATGTAATCATTCCTGTATTTTGATTAATATCCATTCCAGCAGGATGTTCTAAAAGTACAAAATAAAATAAATCATCATCAATGTCTTCTGCTACAACTTGATATTGGTATTCAATATCCTCTATCGCGTTAGTTATAGGTGTCGATACTATAGAAGGAGGATCATTTACAGGATAAACTTGTACTACAAACTCCTGTATAGCTGGAAGATCGATTGTTGGATCTGGAAATTCAACATCCCAAACAACAAATGCCACGGTCCCTGATGATGTAATCCCCTCTGTAGGAGTCCAGGTTATAAGACCATCTTCAGATAGGCCCATCCCCGATGGCCCTATTAGGAGACTGTAATAAAATATATCAGAATCAGGGTCATATACTTCTATTTGATACGTGTATTGTTGGTCCTCATAAGCATATAAGTTGGGTTCTGACATAATGGTAGGTCTATCATTTACAGGTTCAACCTCTATAACAAAATTCTGAGTGAATGGAAGTGCTCCATCCTCACCTCCATCAGATACTACTATTCTTATATAACCAGAAGTAACAACTCCCTCGAGTGGTGTCCATGTAATTAAACCTGAATTAGATATATCCATTCCTAAAGGATATGCATCTAACACATACGACAAAGAATCATTTTCAGGATCAACAGCTATAATCTGATATGTATAAAGCTCATCCTCTGTTGCAGTTGAGCTAGGAGTAGATGTTATTACTGGGCCATCATTAATTGGTAAAATAGTTATGTGTACTGTAGAAATATTTGAATTAAGCTCAGAATCTGATGCGTAGAATGTTAAAGAATCTTCTCCAAAATAATTAATGCTTGGATTATATGTAACTAAACCACCTGTCACCTCTATGCTACCATGTGCAGGGTTTGAATCAATAAAATAGGATAATTGATCAAAGTCTGGGTCGCTAGCAATTAAAGAAAAAATAACACTATTATCCTCATCGAGTGTAATGTTATCAGAATATGATACTGGAGGATCATTTATATTAATAACAGTTAATACAAAAGATTCTTGATCTGATAATAGTCCATCACTTGCAGTTACGACAACTTCATAATCTCCACTTGCATTGCTTTGAGTTTGAAAAATAATATTAAAATTATCTATAGTAGCATCAATCTCTTCCGATAATTCCAAGGATAAAACTATTTGATCACCATCTGGATCATAAACAGATATATATATATTTAATTCTTCTCCTTCAAGGATTTCTTGATCTGGTATCTCTGCTATCTGTGGAGCATCAGGCTGAGCTATAAAATTTATATTAAAATTTTGTGTTACATCGATAATACCATCACTTGCAACTGCTGTTATCACCATATTTCCAAAGAAATTAGCAGGAGGGTTAATAAACAGCAAATTGTTTTCAATTGAAATTTCAGTGTTATTGATATCAGAACTTGCAGAAAACTCAATATCATCTCCATCTACATCAGTTGCATTTAATGTGATAACTATATCTTCATCTTCATTATTCTCCTGATCTAATATATCTGCAAAATTTGGTGGATCATTAACATTCATTACATTAACTGTAAAGCTATCAGAGTCTTGCAATAATCCATCTGTAGCTACAACATCAACATGAATCTCTCCAAACATATCAGCCAAAGGTGTTATAGATAGCAAATTATCTATAACTTCAATGCTTTCTACAGTCTCATCGGTTGATATAATGTAGAATAAACTATCACCATCTACGTCACTTCCAATTAGAGTAATCTCAAGATATGTATCCTCATCAATTGTGTAATCTTCAATCTCTTCTATTGAAGGAGGGTCATTTACAGCGCTTATTTCAATGGATATTGTTGCAGGATCAGATGAATACTGGCCATCATTTGATACAAATGTAAAACTATCAGTTCCATTATAATTATTGTCTGGAATGTATCTTATCACATTATTATCATCACCCACTACTGATCCATTTGATGGTTGTTCATTTATTATAAATGTAAGTGGATCAAACTCAATATCATATCCGTAATAAACAATAGGAACAGGAACATCTTCATCTGTCTGATACTCAGCTGATTCTGCTGTAGGTGGATCATTGACAGGGGTAACCTCTACTGTAAATGTTTGAGTTACATCAAGCTCACCATCACTTGCAGTTATCGATACAGAAAATGGTGATGCGTTCTGATCTGCAATGGGAGTGATTGATAGATTCCCATCTGATACATCTATATCTACGACATCTGTATTTGTACTATTAACTGAATAGATAAGTACATCCTCATCAACATCAATGAAAAACAATGATAGTGAAAACTCATTTCCTTCAGCATCCTCAGTTAGTGTTTGATTAAAAATATTATTATACACAATGGGAGCATCATTTTGAGGACTTATATTAATATAAATAGTCCCATCCTCAGACTCTGGAATTGAATTTTCAGGGTTAGTTACTTTATACGTAAAGCTATCCTGCCCATAGAAATTTGTATCTGGAGTATATTCAATTAGCCACTGAACTAAGCTAGGAGTTCCACTTTCAACTACAGTTACATTATCAGATAATGTCCCGTTGGATGGTGCGCTAGTTATTTCAAAAGAGGCAGATTCCGTGAAAGCATTTAACACATCGAATCCTATTAGAGTAATTGCAGATGGATTATCCTCTAGCACATTAACATCCTGATCAAATGCTATAGGTGCCATATCCCTAGTCATTTCTCTACCTAATAAATTAAAAGTAATTGTATTAATGGTTGACTCAGAAAACCCATCACTTACTTTATATAAAATAAAATCAAAGTATACCATTTCTTCTGGAGCAGTATATGAGAACACATTGTCACCTAGGCTATTTATAGTTCCACTAAAGAGAGTTTCAATTGTATCTGAGCCATAGTTCTGAGTTATAAACATAACTTCTAACTGATCACCATCTATATCATTGATAACTTCATTTAAATCAAATTCAACAAATCCATTGGATATACTATACTCTATATCCTGAGAAGTTGGAGCATCGTTAATCGGAATTACGTTAATTGAAGATGTAGATACATTAGAAAAACTTGTTCCATCAGATACCATATATAAGAATTCATCTGCACCATTATAATTTGATTCAGGGATATAGTGAGCAATAGAACCATCAAGTGAAACTGTACCATGAGTTGGATAAGAATCTAAAGAAAATGTAAGATCCTCAGAATCTGAGTCTGATGCAAGTAACTGGATATAATATTCATCATCTTCAGATAGTGTGCTGGAAACATCAAATGAAACAGGAGGATCATCAATTTCTATAACATCAATTTGAATTTCCTGAAAAACATAATATTCTCCATCGTTTATAATAAAATTTAAGAAAATCTGCCCATACCATGATGGCATTGGATTTATTATAAGTGAATCACCTTCAATTTCTAATTGTCCGAATCCATCTAGTATATATGAATCATATGTAAGCTCATCACCATCAACATCAGATGCTTCAATCTCAATAATAAGAGTTGTATTTTCATACATTTCCTGATTTTCAATATACTCTAGTGTAGGTGGATCATTTATTGGAAATACCTCTAATGTGAATGATTCTGTATCTGATAGTTCAGCATCACTGACTGTTATATCAATAGATAGGTTTCCGAAAAAATTAAGAGTAGGTATAACCTCAAGAATATTATCAGATATATATGCCTGAGCATTATTATCAACTGAAACACTAAAAACAAAATCATCTCCATCAACATCAGTTGCATCTAGAGTATATATCAAAGATGTATCTTCATCAATAAACTGATTATCAATATCTGCTAGTGATGGAGCATCATTAACAGGATTAACTGTTAAAACAAAAATTTGAGAGTCTGCATACTCTCCATCTGTCACATTTACAACCACATTAATATCACCATTCCAGTTGTGATTTGGAATTATAGATAGAGAATTACCTTCAATGCTAATATCACCATTTTCTATACCATTGGACCAGAAAAACAACTCATCTCCATCTATATCATCTGCGAAAATATCTAAATTAAAAATTTCATCTTCTAGAGATAACTGATTTTCAATCTCTGCTAATACTGGAGAGTCATTTACTGGTATCACATGAAGTAAGAAACTCTGCTGAGCAACATACTCGCCATCACTAACCATAATAATTACATCAAGTGTACCATTGAAGTTGGGTTCAGGTATAACAGTCAACATCTGATCAACAATGTACTCCGTAGAATTTTCTATATTATTAACAGAGTAAGATAAATCATCAGAATCAATATCAGATACATTTATCTGATAATTGAATGTTTCATCCTCATATACTGACTGATTTAATATTATAGACATCTCAGGTGCATCATTAATGGGAAGTATATGGACACTTAGTGTTGCATCTTCAGAGAATAATGAACCATCTAGAACTTTATATTCTAATGTGAAATCACCAGATATATCACTATGAGGTAGTATTGTTGCGCTGGTTCCACTCAGGGTAACTATACCAAACTCTATTTCACTTACAAATATTATTGACAAATCATCTGAATCATTATCAACATCTGAAACATCAAACATAAAAGAGTGTGTTTCATCTTCATTAAATGTAATATCCATATCCTGAGCTACAGGTGCATCATTGACTGGCTCTAAATATATTGATATGTAGGCCAGCTCAGATTGTAAATTTCCATCGTCTGAGATATACCCAATAATCTCAATTCCGAAATAGTTATCATTGGGGATATAAGTAACTACATCTCCATTTAGCTCTGCATATCCATTTACAGGATGTGAAACAATGGTATAAGATAAATCATCACCATCAACATCAAATCCTAATACTTGGGCAGTAACCGTTGAATCCTCTAAAGCAAGTGTAATTATATCCTGTGCAGTAGGGGCATCATTAACTGAGTTAATTGTAATAAGGACCGTTGCTACATCTGAATAAAACTCTCCATTAAATGACATATAGGTAAAAGAATCATAACCATTATAATTGTGATTTGGAGTGTATGTATAATCAAAGAAATTTTCAGAAGGGCCAAATAAAACTCCATGTTCCGGCGCATCAATAATAACAAAATTTAATTCCGAATCTATCGGATTTGTTCCAGATAATTCTATTAACAATTCCTCATCTTCATTAGTGCTTAATGATAGATTATCTGCTGTTGGGCTTTGACATGAACCGTTGTCTCCATCACAAATTCCGCAATCATCAAGCTCAGACCCACCAAAACACACTCCCGCGCAATCAAAGCTTTCATTATTTCCATTACATATACCACAATCATCTATATTAATATCATCAGTATCATCATTATAGCAAAATGGCTCTTGATCAAAATTATTTTGAACCCATCCATCACCTGGTTCATCACAAAAGGATTGTGTGTCACCATATCCAAATCCATCACCATCTGCATCTGCATAGTAGTCTTCTGGTCCAGCCAAAAAACACCCACACCCAGAATCATCAACATTTGGAGTGTTTCCGCTTGTTCCATCTGCACATACATTACAATTATCTAAGTATGCATCACCAAAGCACGTTCCTGCACAATCTAAATCAGCGTTCGCAACTATACCGGTATCTCCACCGCTACACACACCACAATCATCAAAAGAAGCTAGTCCCCCAACATCTCCATTGCAATCTGGTGACTGCGCAACAAATCCATATATATAATAAAAATCATTTATCCCCCATCCAGTATAAGGAACCTCTTCAGCTCCAGAAATTTCAACTATTTCTGATATCTGAGTATCATAAAATTCACCAACAGAGGCATCATAAACTCTAAAGGTGGGATAGTCTCCCATATTCATATATCCATCTGTCCACTCTGATCCATCATCACCCATAGTTGGTACAGTAGTAAATGGGCCATCCCATTTTATTGATCCCACGCAAATATCACCATTAAATACACCTATCCAATCCTGAGTAGAAAGATAGTCCCCATTAATATAAAAAGCATCTACAATATAGTAGAATGCCTGAAGAGTAGACTGATAATAGAAAAACTCTTCTGGTTGATTTGATTGAAAGTCACATGGCTCAAGTCCAGTTGAGCCACCCACGCACTGATCACAATCATCAACATATGCAAATCCAAAACATTCATTATTACAATCTAAATTAGCGTTAGGCTCTAAACCAGTATCACCCCCGCTGCATACACCACAATCATCTACAAGGGCCGTTCCACCACATGTGTCATTGCAATCAAAGAAATTATAGTTACATGATGGGAATGGGTCATTGTCATTTGTAGACCATCCTGTCCCAGGGTGACTACAAAAATACAGCTCCTGTCCTGAACCAAGTCCATCGCCATCTTCATCACTATAGAATGGTCCCACAAGCGGATTTCCACAGCCACATCCAACATCAAGATAATTTTCTAATAGCCCTGTGTTTCCCTCAACGCAAGAACCACAATCATCAACGAATGCATCGCCACCTAAGTCGCCATAGCAGTCTCTTATAACAGAAATATTTATAACATAAAATGCTAAGTCAGTTGACCAAGGATAAACAACAGATGGAATTGCATCGTATATTGCCCCTTCAGATGCATCATATATCTTGAATTTTGGGTATTCATTCTGCTCCATGTATCCAACTGTCCATGTGGTTCCATCATTACCCATAACAGGAACAGTTGTATATTCACCTGACCAGAAGTAGGAACCAACACAAACATCCACAGAGTTTGATAATACTCCATCTGAATTTACATCTTGGCAGTCTGATGTGAACTCATCACCATCAACTTCTTGACCAATATACTCACATAATCCACCCATAGTTTCATCATATTCATTAAATGATGCTATCCAATCCTCATCCTCAACTAGAGGCTCACCATCTATATCTGAGTTGATGAAAAAATAAAATGACTGATAAATTGATATATTAAAATCAAACTCCTCTGGAGCATCCTGTGAAAATACTGTACCACAGAAAACAAGGAAAATGACTGAATATCTCTTAATAAATTCAGCTAATATATTATAGTTGTTGTCTCTCATTTCCTCCTCGATAGAACAATATAAAAATTTATATGATTTTACATGTAAAAATGATGATGTGAATCACATTATTTGATAAATGTCACTTTCTTTATGAGTGAATTACTCTGAGTGCTAATTTGGATGAAGTATTGACCACTTGGAGTAGAAGGCTCTGGTGCCCATGTGAAATTATGAAAACCTGCTAATTTAGATCCTGAAAATAATGATTTTACCTCATTTCCATTAGAATTTAATACTGCAATACTAATATGCTGAGCTACATCTAATGAATATTTTATGTGTGTTGAAGGATTAAATGGATTTGGGTATACACTAATTATATCAAAGGAGCTAGGTGTTTGTATTTGATTGTCAAGTTCATTGCCATCACAATCTTGCCCCTCTTCAGGGTAAACACATCCTCCATCTATAGTAGCATTTTCATCAAAGTTACATGCCTCAGAATCCATGCATCCAGTGCAACTAGAATTGTCTCCTTGGCACTCTCCACATTCATCAACAAGAGCAGATCCATTACACTCTCCAGCACAATCTTCTACAGCATCTCCATCGCAAACGCCTGCACAGTCATACTCACCACCCAGACAATCATCATTCTCATCACAAATACCATCAGAGTCTGTATCATATTGACATTCAGCCACAAAAGTAGCATCAACACAGCAATCATTAGAAATCTCTTCTTCACATACTGGTAATGCAACCTCTAAACAATCTGCATAATATACATAAATTTCATTTATGGCATATCCTGATATAGCTAAATCTGGACTCAGACTATAGGAAAGTGAGTAAGTTATGCTCTCAGAAGAATCATATACCTTAAATTTAGGCACGTCATCATTCTCCAAATAATAATCGAACTCTCCTCCTGAATTATCATTACCCATGACAGCTAGTGTTGTAACAACAGGGTCTCCATTATAACTATTAAAGTAGACCCAACCAACGCAAACATCACACCCGCCATCACCTAGATACACACCACTTAGGTTGTTACACTCACTTTGAGAAATATCATGATTTTTAAATGCCCCCAGAGCGTCACAGTTTGATGGGTCTAGTACGCAATCTGAATTAGGTGCACCTGTCTGGGTGTTTGTTCCATCCCCATTTAGCTGCATTTGATTCCCCGATACATCGGAAAGAGTCATTTGATCTGAATCCACAAGCATGTAAAAGGTCTGTCCAGTAGATTGGACGTAAGACCACCCAGAGTTGGGATCTACAACGCTCCCATACATGATAGAAAACTGAATAATTAATACAATTCTTAGTAAATATTCCATTTATTATCCTTTACTTTTTTGCTTTTTTTAATTCAGCATCAATTATAGTAGAAAAAGCAGCTAGACTTCTCCCCTGCGGTTCTTTGCCTGCAACTAGAAACTTAGGGACAGCCAATCTGGGAATTCCAGAGTTTCTTAGCTGATTAATTTCTTTTTCAATTTGGGCATCTATAGCAGGGTCATTTGCATCTAACTTTAATTTTTCAATATCCAAGTTTAGATTAGCTGCAAGCTCCAAAGGATAATCTTCATTTGTTTTAAGCTTTCTAAAGTCCTTCATAATTGCATGATACATCTCTTTATATTTACCCTGTTTATCTGCTGCTAGAGCATATTGAGCTGCTCTTCTAGCTTGCTTGTGAAATCCCAATGGGAAGTTTTTAATTATTACTTTAACATCATTCGGATACTTCTTTATAACATCGTCCACCAAACTGACGGAACTCGCGCAGTGAGGTCATTGAAAATCAGTCCATTTTACTATAGATATAGATGCCTTTGGATTTCCAAGCATAATTGAACCAGCTTCAGCTATATCATACACCTTATTCGGATCGGCCTTTGGTTTATCTTTTTTATTATCGGCCTTAGATGGAGGAAGTTTATTTAATTTCTTCTCTATAGAGTTTAATTTTTTTAATATCAAACCCTGATCATTCTTTATTTTCGTTACAGAGTCACTCAGTTCTTTAACATCAGTACAACTAAAAACAAAAAGAGCACCCATTAAAATAACTATTATTTTTTTCATATTTTGTACATCCTTTATTATAAATTATTTCCTTATAAAGAAATAGAACCTCGTTATTTAACGAGGTTCTATTTCGTAATAATATAATATATTTAAACTATGTAATTAAAGAATTACTTAATCAACATAATTTTTTGAGTCTGAACTGTATTACCAGCGGTCAACCTTACGAAGTATACACCACTTGCATTATTGCTTGCAGCGCTCCATACAACGTTATAAGTATCAGCAGACTTCATTTCATTCATCAACTCTGAAATCATTCTACCACTTACATCGTAGACAGCTAGGTTCACATGCATATCCGCAGGAACTGAGAATGATATGTTTGTCCAAGGATTAAATGGAATAAGATATGCTCCATTCAATGCAATCTCTGATGGAACCGGAGTTGCTCCAGCTAGCTCAATAACAGCGACACTGTTATTGGACCACATATCTACGTCACCTAGAATATCCATATCATTCATACTTCCATCCTCAGCTAAATATAGCTTGAATGTAGGCATTTGACCATTTTCCATGTAACCCGCTGTAGACTCGTCTCCATCATATCCCATTGTAGGCACTGTTGTGTATGCACCTCTCCATGGCCATGAACCAACAACAACGTTATCATTGTAAGCTACAATCCAATCTCCTTCAGAAAGCTCTTGTCCATCAAACTTTGCTTCCTGAATGAAGTAGAAAGCCTGAGATGTAGATTGAGTATACTCAAATCCTTCAGGGAAAGCTGGCATTGAGAAGTCTGAAACTATCTCACGAGCATCACCAGAAGAGGAAGGAGCATTAAACTGGAAATCTACAAAATCAGATCCCTCAAGAGTTGAAGTGAACCAGTATCCTTTTCCTCCTCTTAGGCCACCAGTTTCATTGTCTGCAAGCGATCCTACCCATGCACCTATATTAATAGCTGCTAGACCTTCTCCAACAATTGCAAAGGTTACATCATTTGCCTCAGCTGGTATAGCTGAAGTTAGTGATTGTCCAATAGAGTATGGATATGATAGCAAACTACTACCTTCTTGAAGTGTATGGGTTACAGGAGCTGTCATGCTACCCTGAACTTCTAGTGAAGATTCTTCAGTTGTTCTTAACCAGTATCCATCTTCTGCTTCAATTGAAGCTAAGCTACCTACCCAGTCACCATTGTTATTAATAACAGAGGAAACACCCTGTCCAATAACCTGATACACTGAGCTACCTTCAAAGAATGATGTAACGTCTAAGCCATCATCAGGAAGCGCATAGAAACTAACGAGGTTATTACCTTCATGAAGTGCAATATCTACATCACAATCATTTGGCATTCCATCTCCATCATCATCAACAGTGTCATC
>CAYNPP010000003.1:0-28944 GCA_964399095.1 uncultured bacterium
TAAAAAGAGGAAATAATAAGCTTGTAATGGCCTTTACAATATCTGAATAACTAATGCAGCCAAGTAAATAATAATTGCATAAAGTTAATGTCTCTGTAAAATAACTTTAGAAGGATTATCTTAATTAATAAACTCTATTGATTGTAGATTAGAAAAGTCAATTTCAACAATAGATCTCTTCTTACTTTTTGGATCATTTGAAAATATTAAGTTTTTTGTAGGGTTATCTTTACTTAGCCAATTAGAGTTTTTAGAGACCTTTATAATGACAGAGCTGTCACTTACTGATTCAATGGAATAAACTCTATAAAAATTATTATTATTATTTAACTTTATTCTATAATTATAATCAAATTGATTTAATTGACTAATAAATGTGAGATAATGATTATTTACAAAATCATCTGGGTCTCTTACCTGCATTCTAAATGCCAATTCTTTTATATCTTGAGTATTAAATATAGTTGAACAGTATAATGAATTTGATACTTTTGAAAATTCATTAAAATTGTAATTTGAAAGATCAAACTTTTTCTTATCATCTAGGAGTATTCCTAACTTTTCAAAAAGTTTAAATTCTATATCTTTCAGCAAAATATGAATTTTTTCAGGACTATTTTTTGAGCTAACAGTATCAAAAAAACTAAAATCAGAAAAATTAAATATATCTAAAGTTATAACAGCCTCTTTTCTGCTTATTTTGCAATTACTGATTATAACAAAATCTGTATCTTTGTTATTTGCAGAGCTTAGCAGCCTAATGTAATTGCTCCCACTTATAGATTCCTCCGTATTAGAACTAATGAAATCATCTAGGTCTTCTGATGTTATTTCCTGAGGTTCACCAGATGAAATTACATTTGATAGGAACATATCTTTAGCAATATCTTTGGTTGTCTTAGTAATTGAAATAATCAATGAATCTGTTATTGCTGAAATTTGATTTGGATTTAATGGTCCCTTAACAGAATTAGAAATAATATTTGAGAAGTTTTCTCTAGATACGCCACTCATAAATCCATTCTTTAATTCTTCTTGAATTTCTGATATTAATTTATCTTTTGTATTATCTAATAACTTATCTAAATCTTTATTCGATTGAAAAACTAAATCTTTAGTAAATACCATATCTTTTTTCATTAAATAAATAAAGCTTTGTGATATTTGAGTTGATGCATTATTAACAATCTCATTATTCACATCAGCATCTATATTAATGAAATTATATAAGGATATGCTTGTCTGCTCACTAGCATAAGAAAAAGATGATATGAATAATAAAATTTTACTTAGTAGTAATTTTCTTTTCATAATTCTGAAATTAATCTAAAATCAAAGTTAAATACCATCTAAATATTTTTTTAAATAATTGTTTAATAATTCTATATCCTCCATCGAGTTATAGCATTGGAATGAAACTCTAATAAATACTTTATCACCCCAATTAATAACTGGAATCTCAATATTTTTTGAGATAAAATATTTATATAGATTGATAGGGTCAGGGACGTTTACTTGAATACTTGCCATTTGCCCAAGTAATTCTGGCTTACATATAGATTGTGTGCCTGTTGTTTCTAATAATATTTCTCTAGATTTAACTACCATATCATGGCAATAATCTCTTACTTCACCCCACCTATATTCTTCCATGAATTCTATAGCTTTTGAAACAGATATATATGAGCTTGGGTCGTTTGTCCCTTGGTATTGATGATAATCTAGAAATTGAGAGTGGGTAGGATTTTCACTCTCCCATCCCCAACTCACAACTAATGGCTCTAGAATAGGTTGAATTTTTTTTGAAGCATATAAAAAAGATACTCCTTTGGGACACATCATCCATTTATGGCATGCTCCTGTAAACACATCTACTCCTAAGTCCTCTAAATCTAGCTCTATATGCCCAGGTACATGCGCCCCATCTATAATAATTATTATATTATAATTTTTAGCTAATTCACAAATTCTTTTAATTGGTAGAATTAGTCCTGTTGGGCTTGTTATGTGACTTAAGAATATTACTCGAGTTTTATTATTTATTTTATTTTTGAATGATTGAATAATTGCGTCCTCATCAATAGGAAGACTTACATTGACCTTAGTATAATTAAATCCTCTTTTATTTGAAATAAATTTCCAAGTTCTGTCCAAAGCTCCATATTCATGATCTGTGGTAATCACATGCTCATCTTTATTAAGTTTTAGAGATCTTATTACCATATTAAGGGCTGTAGTAGGGTTAGGGAAAAAAACAATATCATCCTTATGGCAATTTATATATTTTGCAAGATTTTCTCTTGATTTATCTACAAGGTCAAAAACTCTACGCTCAATAAATCTAACGGGTTGCTTTTCTAGTTCCAACTGCCATTTGGCTCTCTCATTATATATTGGGACAGGACAAGCTCCAAATGAACCATGATTTAGATAAGTTATATTTGAATCTAATTGAAATAAATTTTTTAATGAATCTAACTTAGGATTCATTACTATTGTTATTTATATGAATTGTCCTTTGTGGAAATGGAATTTCTATATTTTCATTATTAAATTGATTATAAATATTTTCAAGAATTCTATCAACAACTCTGCCTCGGAACTCAGGTTTATCAATCCAGAATAATAGTTGAAAATCTAATGAGGATTCTCCAAAATTTCTCAATCTTACTCTAGGAGGAGGACTCTGAGATACCTCCGTTTCTGCACATGCTATCTCAACTAATATTTTTCTAATTTGATTTACATCTGAACCATACGCAACAGAAACGTTAACCCTCACTCGTTCCTTCTCATAGGGGCCGCCACTTTCATTCACTATCTTTGAATTAGCAATTACTGAATTAGGAATTGTTATTTCTATATCATCTCTAGTCATAATCCTTGTACTCCTCAGTCCGATATCTATGACATATCCTCTTTCACCAGAATCTAAGTTAATATAGTCCCCTTCCTTGTACGGGGTATCTGCCATAATAAATACCCCGGCAAACAAGTTTGCAAGTGTATCCTTAGCTGCTAAGCCAAGCACCATCGCTAATATACCAGCTGACGCCAACCAACCTGTAACATTTATACCCCAACTTAAAAACAAAAAATATACAGCACCTAAAAATATTATTATTTTACTTAGATTACTAAAAAGAGGAAGCAAACTAACCTGATATGTATCATTTTCTTCAGTCTTTTCTGAGTACCATTTGATGATAATAAAAAAGAATTTATAGATAGCTGATGACCAAATAACTACAATCAATGTTTTTAATGCCCCTATAACAATAAAATCAATGAAATCTGTAAAACCAAGATTTGAAACAGATAATCCAATACCAATAAATAGTATGCTGTAGTATATGGGGCTATGAAAAACATCAATAATATCTTCATCTATGTCAGTTTTTGTTTTAAGGGCTATTCGTCTTAAAATAGATTAGAAAAATATATCTGAGATTTTTGCAAAAATAATAGATAATAATATAAATATTAGGGCTTTATAAAATTGATTTTCTAAAAGAGTTTCTATCGCAGGCTGTATTTCTTGAAGCATATTAATAATTTAAATTACTATCTTCCATTATAATAAATAATTGAATGGAAAAAGGAATCCTTTATCTAATCTTTACTTACAGCTTTTTTCTCAGGCATGGATGCTTTTCTAACTATTATGTTTGCCTCAGGTTGATTATTGGGTTCTTCTTGAATTATTACAGACTGTGATGCTATATCTGTTGCACCATAAGGATCAGTTATCACGCAAGAAAATTCATACTCCCCAACTCCTAATTCAAGTGTGAACGATGGAGCATCTTGTTTATCTTTAGGAATTTCCACATCACCTTTAGTAACACTCCAGCTATAAAAAATTTCTTTCTCAGCAGCATATGTTAAATCTTCAAAGTTCATCTGTCTTTTTAAATACTCTACTCTTTTATCATGAGGTAGAATAGTATACTCACAAAGGTCAACATACTCTACAGGCATTGTCATATTTTCTATGCATTCACAACGTTCAATTTTATTATAATCACAACCTTTTTCATATTCAGCGCACATAGGTTCATAAATAATATTATCACATTGATCTTTAAAATATTCTACGCATTCACAATTTCTTCCAAAGGTGGGATCGCAATCCTCTTCATAGGTAATACAAATAGGCTTCTTTGTATCTGGGACATCAACATATGTTACTAGTTTATCTGCAACATTTCCACCGTCAAATGAAGTTGAGGCATCTAGAGTAACAAATACTGTATTTGTTTCTTTATCGCTATCATGATCAATAGTTTCAACGTATGCTAACTCTAAAAATTCTTCCTTTTCCTGATCCTCTTGCTTTGTAATTTCAAATAGTAATGCCTTTTTCTTATTTTCTTTAATTTTTTCTTGGTGTTTATATGTCATTCCACCTACAAAAACAACTACCAATGCTAATATACCTAGTTCGGCTAACCTCATATTATTGTCCCCCTTTATAATCTTTGGAATCTAGTGAATCTACGAATTACTAATTAATAAAGAAATTATTTTTTGTGCCGCAACAGGGATTCGAACCCTGACACCCGAAGGCACTGGTTCCTAAGACCAGCGTGTCTACCAATTCCACCATCGCGGCATTTATTGTCAGAAAATTTACTATAAATAAATATTCCTTAACAAATTATATTTGTTAATTCTTATTTTCTTTTATTATTAATTAATTGTCCTTTAGATTAAAATATGAAACATAGTTCTATAAAATATTTTTTTGTTATAGATTTTCCAAAAATCACTTTAGTAGGATTTCTATTTAGCATTTTAATTGCAATGAAACTCTATCCATCAGGGACAATTATAAATAATGATACAGTAGGCTACCTTTTTTTTGAGAATTTTTTAAGTGATTTAGGAAGAACAATTTCTCATGGGAAAGAAAATAATTTTCACGCTAGCTTGCTATTTAATATGGCTCTAACATTTGCAGGAATAACATATATCATTTTTTATTATTTATTAAATACACTCTTTAATAGTACTGTATCAAGGCTAGGATCTATTTTTGGAATTCTAGGTGCCTGTTGCTTAATCGGAGTTGCATTTACACCTGCAGACTTATATTTAGATCCACATATTTTATTTAACATGTGGGTTTTTAGGTTTTTTCTTTTATCTACAGTTTTTTATTCATGGATTATGTACAAATCTGATAAAATTAATAATTTCTTTATGGTTGGGAATTTAATTTTTATTATTTCTTTATTTTTGTATATCCTAGTTTTAATGTATGGACCATCTCCATATGAATCACATAATGCATTGGTATTCCAAGCCGTAGCTCAAAAATTCATACTCATTAATTTCTTTTTTAGTATAGGGTTACAAACAGCTGGTTACAAAAATCTATTTAATTAACACTAATTTTCTAGTTTTGTTTCAAGCAGAAAAATATCTGATTTATATGGTGGCACCACTATCTTAGCCATATTATAATCATTTAATTTAATTACCTGCTTACTCAGCAAAGATTCCATCTTATATGTTTTAAATGGTAAGGGGATATTTATATTTATTTCTTTGTCCTGTAAATTCATTACAACAATAATCTTTTCATTGTAGTACGACTTCATCCAAACTGTAAAATTGTCACTTTCTCTTAATACGACAAAGTCACCCAATGAAAGAGAGGTGTATTTTGCTCTTAAAAAATTTAATATTGAATATTTGCTCTTAAGATTAGATTGTAATATTGATAGCTCTTCTTGAAACTTTATTTTTCTCATAGAATCGACATTCCCTAGGCCAGCTTGTCCATATTCATCTCCAAAGTAAGTTAATGGGATTCCTGATAAAGAATTATTCATAAGGTGGAACATAAATAATTTTTCATAACTTGCTGGATTTATTGCATCAGAAGGAGAATCAATAAAAATATCTTTTTCAGAATTACTTTCAAAGGAATAGTCTCCATCAGCTACAGAAATAATCCTAGAATATTGATTCAAACCGGTAATCGTCAATAATTTATTAATAGAGTTATTAATATATAAATTTTGTTTTATTGCTTTATTCAAATTAATAAAGTTTGTATTTAAACCTGAAAAGTGGCTCCGTGCATTATAATATAGATTCAAATTAAAGGATGAATCAAATTTGTTTAGCATTACTTTGTTAGTATTCATAGTACTGGGATACTGAATAATACTAAGTTTATTACTCCCTCTATTAAGTCTAATCAAACGATTTAAATATTTATATAATTCTTTTGATGATTGATTAGATGAGATGCTTAGAAACCCATTTAAATCAAATTCATTAATCCAAAATAGTGCATCATCACTTATTTTTTTTATAACATCTATATTTTTCAAATCAAGTAGGGGTAAATCATTGTGATCTTTATAAAAATCATCTAGATACCAGGAATTATCTTGATAATAAGGATGTGCTATATGTGTATAGCCTATTATTATGCTACCTAAAATTCCTATTTGTTTAGACTTAGCATTATGAACTACATTTTTAAAATCATTACTACTACCAAATCTACTATCAATTAAATTTGAATTTATAGGGTGGTAGCCATCAAAAGGCATATACTTTCTAAATGGGGCTGTTGCCATTCTGAATACACTGTCAGGGTTTTCATATAATGGACTAATTAAAATATTTTTTATACCTAGGCGACTAAAATAACCAGAGCTTATCTTTTTATTGAGTCCTATTAAGTCTCCTCCATTAAAAGATAATTTTTTTTCAATTGGCTGATTATATATTGAATTATTACTTTCATCTCCATCATTAAATCTATCTAATATTAAATAGTAAATATTAGAAAAATAAATTGAAGAGGGCTCAACTTCTGCTAAAAGGGGTATACCATTTGAAATAATTGTAAAGTTTTCTCGCAATGGCAACCCATCATTATCCAATGAACATATTCTGAGTGTTGTATTTAATGCATATTTTGGTAAAATAATTCTTATTCTATCCTTGAAAATATGATAGTATTTTTTATCAAGGATCTTATTTCCTAATAATATTATTGTAGTGTTGTCTGCAAGATTTGATTCTAAATTATTTGAAATAAAATAATAGGTTAAAATTAATTCATTATTTACTTCCTTGTAGGTGTCTTTTATAATCAAATCATCACTAATGATTTGCGAATCGGCTGTAGAGGCATAAGCTAATATATCTAGATTTTGATTATTCACAGAGATAGGGACCACTATAATATCATTGGTATTGTTTTTGAGACTTAAGTACACCGAATCATTCTCAATATCTAAAGAAACTTTTTTATTATCAGAATATTTAATATTCAAATTATTAGAAATAATATAGTCACTTAAATCAAACGAACTCTTTACTCCATATTTAAGTCTAATAGTAGGAATCAACAAAAATTCATCTTGATTAACATTGGGATATTTGATCGTCGTTGTATTTGAATCTAGTGCAAAAGGATCTGGTTCACTTATAGAATTATTATTGTCAGTAGTGGACGTATTAAGTGAACAACTAGTAAAAAGTAATATATATCCTAGAAGAATAGCTATGAGCTTAGATTCCATGATTAACACTATAAAATTAATAAATTATACTTCTTCATCTTTTAATCTACTCAGATATATCAAATTGCACTAACAAAAAAATATAAACTAGATGAAAAACCCTCATTAAAGTGAGGGCTTTTCATGGATGAGAAGGGAGAGTTGATAAGGAGGAGGATATATCTTGTAACCCTAAAATCTCATTCCAAATGTACATACTAATTTATTATTGTAATTTACAATTTTTATTATAAATTCTAATATAAAATTTTACATTGTAAATTTTACATGAAAAAATTAATATCTAGAAATGTTCATTTTCTTGGATCAAAGATTAGATCCCAAAGAAAAAATCTGGGATTGACTTTAGAAGATCTCTCAATACGTTGCATCCAAATTAATCCAGAAATCGCCCCATCTATTTCTTATCTAAGTTTAATTGAAACAGGAAATAGAGTCCCTTCTGTTGAATTATTAACTTTGTTGTCTAATATATTCCAAAAGGATGTAAAATGGTTTCTTGATCATTCAGTGGATAAAAAAAAGCATGGGAATCTATCAAGATTTTCATTTGAAAATATTGATTTTGAGCCAAATTTTCTTTTTTCAAAAACTTTAATAAAAAAAAGTATCCCTGCAATATTGTCTCAGGGTGGAATTTCAGGACGTCAATTTGCCCATATTCTTATACGAGCCTATCAAGAAAAGAATTTCAACCAATTCCCTGATATCGAAAAGATAGCAGATGGTATAGGACATAAAAAGTTTCCGCTTAGGGAGATTGATATATTATCAATATGCAAAAAATTAAACTTAAAAATCAATTGGTTTGAGAAGCCACCCTTCCCTACAAATAATGATTTTGGAGTTAACATCAAATCAACGCTACGGTCATTCTACGATTCAAAAAATAAGATTTTTCTAAATAAACTTTTAAGGAATGATATCCCCAGGCTTATGTATGATTTATCTTTATATATTGCTCATAAGGTTCTACATGATGGAGATGGACAAATATCCAATCACGCTTCTGGAGGTGAGCTGGGTGGCTCCCCAACTCCATTTGAAAATATTTCAGATGAGGTAAAGCAAAAGGATATCTTATATGCCTGGCGAGATTTTGAATGTAGCTTCTTTGCGGGTTCTCTTTTAGTACCAAGGGTCCCAATGAGAAGATTCTTGTCAGCAAATTCATATGATATTAACATCCCTAAAAAACTTAATATAACAACCTCTACTTATATGAGGCGGATAACAGCGGTATCACAGTATAAGCATTGGCATTATTTTGATGCATATCAACCAGGGCACCTTCGTGTAATCTATCGAGGAAATGGTATTCCTATGCCGTGGGGAAATATTAAAGTTGTAAATAATGCATGTACTCAATGGGGAGTATTCAAGATGCTAAAAAATCCAAAAAAAATAAATCCACTATCGCAATTATCTATATTGAAAGAAAAGAAAAATACTGGTATATACTCATCAGTTTCAATAAATACAAAGGATATCTCAAACACAAAACATGTACTGTGCCTTGGATTAGATTTAAAACCATTTTTAAAGAAACATCTTGATAATGCGGATGATTTTATTTCTGAAATTGGTGACTCGCTGATGGCCAAGGGTGGAACTTCAAAATTAGATAAATCACATGCACTAGAGCTAACTAGGCTATCTAAAATTTTAAATATTAAGTGGATATCTGAATCTGTTAATAATGACGTCGATATCATATGCTCAAAAAACACAACCTGTCCTAGAGAAAAAAGATGTAGTGGAACAGAGCAGGTGGATAGAGTATCTTGGATAAATCAAGTAAGAAAAGAAATTATCGAATCAAGCAAATAATATTTTTAAATTATCTCATCTAAATAGTAGAAAATATGAATCAAATTAAAAAATTAACTCTAGGGATTGAAGAAGAATATCAGATTATAGATCCTGATTCAAGAGAGCTCACCTCATTTATATCTGAGTTTTTAGAAAAGGGTGCTATCATTTTCAAAGACCAGGTTAAGCCAGAGCTGTTGCAATCACAAATAGAAATAGGAAGCAATGTCTGTGATGATATCAACCAATTGGAGGACGATTTAAAATCAATTAGATCCTCACTGGGTGGCTTTGTCCGGGATAATGGTAAAAAAATTGCTGCAGCTGGTACACACCCCTTTTCACATTGGAGAGATCAAGTTGTAACTGATAAGGATAGATATCATGGTTTGTTTGATTCTATGCAGTATGTTGCAAAACGGCTCCTTATATTTGGGATGCATGTCCATGTAGGAATTGAAAATAGAGACCTACAGATAGATGTAATGAACCAAATGCGCTATTTCATGCCACATATTTTATGTTTATCTACCTCTTCTCCTTTCTGGTTAGGTGAACCCACTGGTTTTAAATCATACAGAAGTATAATATTTGAAGATTTACCTAGAACTGGAATCCCAGAACATTTTAGTTCATACAAAAGTTACGATAGCTATGTAAAGACTTTAGTTGATAGCAAAACAATTAATGACCCATCTAAAATATGGTGGGATATTAGACCCCATCATACGTTTCCAACACTTGAATTTAGAATTTGCGATTGTACAACAAGGGTAGATGAAGCGCTGTCGATTGCTGCATTAATACAAGCGCTAGTAGCAAAAATGATATTATTAAATATAAATAATCAAACTTGGCGCAGATACAGAGGCTCACTTATAAATGAAAATAAATGGAGAGCTATTAAGTCTGGTGTTGATAGTAACTTAATTGATTTTAGCAAACAGCAAGAAGTCCCATTTATCAAATTATTTGATGAGATGATGGAGTTCATTGATGATGTGGTAGACTCTCTTGGATCTAGAAAACAAATAGAAAATTTAAGAGAAATAGTTGAAAAGGGTACAAGTGCAGATAGACAGTTAAATATTTTTAATAATAAGAAAAATCTTAATGATGTAGTTGATAATTTAATAGATGAAACATTGGAGAACTGTTAATAATGAGTGAGAAAAATCTATATTTAGTTAGGCATGGCCAGTCAATATATAACCTGCAAAATAGATTTACTGGGTGGAAGGACGTAGAGCTAACAGACCTTGGGAAAAAACAAGCTATAGAGGCAGGTGAATTACTAAAAGATATTACTTTTGATTATTGCTTTATATCTAATCTAAAACGTGCAAAGGATACGCTTAAGCTTATTTTAAGCCAAATTAATCAATCTCCACCCATAGAAAATAATGTTGCTCTAAATGAAAGAGACTACGGTGATCTTATTGGACAAAATAAAGAAGAAGCGGCGAAAAAATTTGGTTTAGATCAGGTTCAAGTGTGGAGAAGAAGTTATGATACTCCCCCACCAGGAGGAGAATCCTTAAAAATGACCGCTGAAAGAACACTTCCATACTATAAGGAATATATTTTACCTAAAATTTTAGAGAATAATAATGTTATAGTATCAGCGCATGGAAATAGTATCAGAGCTATAGTAATGGAAATCTTCAAAATGAACTCATCGCAGATTCTTAAGACTGAAATTGGATGGTGTGAACCATTGAAAATTTCATATAATGAAAATGGAGAATTGATAGATTATCAAATCATTGAGCGCGCATCTGAACCTTCAAATAGTCATATTTGCATAGATGATGCCACTTTGTCTTGACATGGTGTCATAAAGTCATATTATTTTATTTGGGCACCTTTCTTGAATATTATTTTATGTAAATAATTATAAATGAAAGGAGTCATAAATGACACTAATAACATATAAACCAACTACGCCTCTTGTATCCAATATTGACAGCTGGATAGATAGCTTTTTTAACTTGAATAGTTTAGGTGAAAATAATTATCAATTAAATCCAAGTATAAATATTTCAGATAACAAAGAATCATACGCTGTGACTATTGATCTTCCAGGTGTAAACAAAAATGATATAGACCTATCTGTATCTAATGATATTATGACAATATCAGGAGAACGAAGATCTAGTGATGAGAGTGATAATATTAAATACGGGCCATTCACTAAATCCCTATACGTACCTGAAGATGCAAATACTAAAAAAATACACGCTAAAATGAAGGATGGAGTTCTTTTAGTTACAATCCCCAAATCAAAAGCTATTGTAGAGGATATTCAAAAAATATCAATAAAGTAATCCCTCTCTTTAAAATATAAAAAAGAAGGCATCCACCCTATGTCTTCTTTTTTATATCCAAGCGTTGCTTTGTCTTTTTCTTTCTTGTATTTTATGTAATGCCAGGTGAGCTATATACCCAATTTGCGACAATTGCTGCATTGCATCTATTTGCAGTTATGAGCCCTGGCCCTGATTTTGCATTAATTATGAGACAAAGCATAATCTATGGAAGAAAAGCTTCGATTGTGACTAGCATAGGCATCGGTATCGGAATACTATTTCATATTTTTTACTGTATCATTGGATTGGGATATATTATATCAGAACATGAATCACTTTTTATTATTATAAAATTAACAGGGGCATTATATCTTATTTTTATTGGATATAAATCGCTAACAACAAAGTCTGAAATAAAAATTGATAAAAAAACAAATGATATAAGCCCATCTGTATTTATATCTTTCACTACTGGGTTTCTAACAAACATCTTAAATCCAAAGGCTACTTTATTTTTTTTATCTCTCTATACCTTTATTGTGAACGAGCAATCTAATTTTACAATTCAGCTATTTTATGGGATCTGGATGTCTGCTGTTACCACACTATGGTTTTGCTTGCTATCTATAATTTTAACAAATGAAAAATTTACAAGGAATATAAATAAATTTTCTTTTTACACGCAAAACGCAACGGCAATAATGCTAATTATTATTGGGATTAGACTTCTTATTAAATAAATTACACTATAATTAAAACAAAAGATTAAATAAGCAATATGAATAAAGAAAAAGTTATAAAAAAATTAAGTGAGATATTTAATCATGAGCTTTCTGGTGTAATTAGATATACCCACTACGCACTTATGATTTTTGGGCATAACAGAATTCCTTTAAGGGAGTTTTTTCACGAACAAGCAAAAGAGTCACTAATGCATGCAAACGTTGCAGGAGAGCATATCACAGGATTGGGTGGGCACCCACCACTCAACACAGAAAATATCAAAGAAACGCATAAGCATAATATAGAAGACATCCTTTCTGAAACGCTAGCGCATGAGAAAGATGCAATTAAGGCCTACTACGAGCTACTTGAATTAGTACAAGACAAAAGCGTGTACCTAGAAGAATTTGCAAGATCTCAAATAGGGCAGGAAGAGCTTCACGTTTTAGAAGTCGAAAAAATGCTCAAGGATTAGCATTTAATCTTTATTTTTCTATAACTATATTTTTATCAATATAATCTTTAATATCTTCAAAACTTTTTTGGGCGAAGGTGAAGCATTTTTTACATTCCTCAACAAATAATTCATCTTCCCTAAGCCTTGATCTAATTGCAACTTCTAATTCATTTGGAGAATCAAATTTATAGTAGTTCCCAGCTCCCGGAACTCTTTGAGCAATCATTTGGCCGCCCTTTAAATCTCCAAGATATCTAACATATACATGAGCATACAACAAATCTTCAGGGCATTCTTTTATATACTCACAATATTCTAGCGTTGAATCAAGCGTAGGCAATTCATCACCATTTGAATCCATTTCTATCAAGTCTTGATGAATATTATTTGCTCTTTTAACCCTTTGATCTGGGAATGAAACGCTTGAACTTGATTCCAAGTTATCAAAACGATTTTCAAGTGCTCTGTAGGATTCAAATTGCTGCTTCAAATATATAGCATATTCAGGGTGCGTTATTTGACCACTGAACATGCGCCCCGCAAACCACGAGCGCTCTGCATTTTGATGATTCTGCTTAGTTAATTCTTTTAAACTCATACTAACTCCAACAAATTTATTTATTTGTAATTTAATACAAATTGTTAATAAAATATAGTTCTATTAATGAGAATGATTCTCATAATCATATTTATTCATAAGAGCAACCATGGCAGAACTAATTATAATATTCAGAGAAGTTCTTGAGGCGTCACTTATAATAGGGATTTTATTTACGTATTTAAAAAAATCTGGGAGTGAGGATAGCTTAGCAATGCTCTGGAGTGGCGTTGGCTTCGCTGTACTTTCTAGTATTATAGTATCCATTATATTTCAAAATATTGCAGGGGGTTTCCAAGGAGACTCTTCTAAAATTTTTGAAGGAATAGTCATGATTCTCGCATCCATTGTTCTAACAACAATGATTATATGGATGGCGCAAAATAATAATATTTCTGAAGAATTAAAAAATAAGGCCAAGGAATCACTGTCTTCTGGGTTTAAATATGGAATATTTATACTTGCGTTTGTTGCTGTTTTTCGAGAGGGTGTAGAAATTATATTATTTTTATATGCCATTGCAATAAAAGATGGGATATCTATGCTACCATCAATAACAGGAGCTTTTCTGGGATTATTGGCTGGCTACGCTATTGTTGTTCAAGGTATTAAAATTCCACTAAAGAAATTCTTTGACGTGACCTCTGTATTTTTAATTTTTGTTGCCGCTGGCATGCTCACCTATGGAGTTCATGAACTGGAGTCTGGGGGGATTATCCCTTACATTGGAGGTGAAGTAGTAATCAAAGAGACTTCAATCACCGCTACCAGAGCAAGTGGGGAATCTAAACAATTCAACTCATCAGAAAATAAAAAAGCAAAAAAATGGGCATCAAGAATATGGGATATAAATCCACAAAAAAACAATGATGGAAGCTATCCTGCGTTACACGACAAAGGCGCTGTCGGTGGCATATTGAAAGGTTTCTTTGGATACAATGGAGACCCAAGTTTAATTGAATTTATAACATGGCTATTATCAATTATCGGACTCAATTATTTATATCAGAAACTTGGAAAAAGGGATAATAAAAAGATTAAATAGTTATTTTTTTTCTAATTGGCCTGTTTGCAAATCCCATAAATATCTATATTTTCCATTATTGCTAACTAGTTCTTCATGTGTGCCATTCTCAAGAACTTTTCCATCCTCTAAAACAACTATTTGATCTGCATTCCTTATTGTAGACAATCTGTGAGCAATGGCGATAGTGGTTCTCCCTTTAGAGATTTCATTTAAAGCCTTCTGAATCAAATATTCAGTCTTATTATCAACAGATGATGTCGCCTCATCAAAAATTAAGATTGATGGATCTTTAAGTATGGAACGGGCGATAGATATTCTCTGCTTTTGTCCGACAGAGAGTTTTTGCCCTCTCTCTCCAACAATAGTGTCATACCCATCCTCAAATTGGCTGATAAACTCCTCACATTGGCTCAATCTTGCTGCATTAATTATTTTGTTAAAATCAACATCTCTATTTGGGTAAGAGATGTTATCTTTAATTGTACCATCAAATAAATATGTTTCTTGGCTCACTAGAGAAATATTATCTCTAAGTGATTTTAATGATAAGCTACTGATTGAATGATCTCCTATAACAATTTTTCCACTATCAATTTCATATAATCTCAATAATAGTTTTACTAATGTTGTTTTACCTGCGCCTGTCTGGCCAACGATCCCGATAAAGGAATTATTTTTTATGGTAAAGGTCAATCTATTGAAAACAGGGTTATGCTTATTATACGAGAATGAAACATTGTCAAAATTTATATCGCCCTCAATGTTGGAGATGTTTATAGAATCTTTATTATCTTTTATTTGAATTGGGGTATGAATTACACCTAAAATCCTTGAGGTTGAAGCCATTGACCTTGCAAACAAATCAACTATGTCACCCAATCTTGTAAAAGGCCATAGAAAGCGTTGTGTTAAAAATAGTAAAACACTGAATGAACCAACGGCTATGACACCGGACAAGGCAAAAAATGCTCCGATAACCATCGTTCCTAAGAATCCACTTAAAACGCCCATCCTCACAATAGGAACAAAAGCAGAGCTTAAAATAATTGATTCATGATTGGCTAATTGATATTTCTTACTTAGCTCTGAGATTCTTTGTTTTTCAATGTTCTCAGATGTAAAACTTTTTATAGTCAGGATTCCAAGAAAATTATTAAATATAGTTGTGTTTAAATCCCCTGCAGCATTTCTTACTTTTAGATATCTGGGGGCTAAGTTTTTTTGGAAAAAAGAAGCTATTATTAAGATTAGTGGTACAGGTAACACCGCAACAGTTGCAATGATTGGAGAAATGTAAAAAAATACTGCTCCGATAGCCAATGTCGAGACAATTATTTGGATGATTTCACTGATTCCATTATCTAAGAACCTTTCAAGCTGATTAATATCATCATTTATTATTGCTGTAATATTTCCAGTTTTTTGTTCCTCAAACCATTTAATATGTAGATTTTGCGTATGTGAGTATGCATCAATTCTAATAGCGTGCTCAATAGATTGGGCTAAATTGCGCCATGAAATAGAGTATAAATATTGAAACAACGATTCAAATGCCCATATAAAAAATGTTGCTAGTGCCAGGATAAATATCTGAGATTCAGTTGATTCAAAACCCAGTGTAGCAATAAAACTGTCCTCTCTTTTAACAATCAAATCAACCGCAAAACCAATTAATATCTCAGGCATTATATCAAAAATCTTATTTAAAATTGAATAAATAGATGCAATGATCATTCTCCCACGCCATGGCTTTGCATAGGACATCAATTCTTTAAATGATCTGAGTGAGCTATTCATAGTATAATAATTACATTATGTAACAATTTAATTAAAGACATATTTGTGATATGATTAATATATTAATTTAAGTTACGTTTATAAATTAGTAATGATTTTATAGCAATCTTAGGGGTAAAAATGAAAAAAATTAAGCTAGTTTTATTAGTGCTATGTATTTCTTTTGGGATTTCATCAGATTTAATGGATAGTAATCTAATAAAAAAATCAGATGTTGAAAATTTGATTGTAGTAACAAATTCAATTAGCAGCTCTGTTGAAGATAATGGTTTCACGAGGCTGGATATATCTCAAGGCAGCACAGTTGAAGTTGGTTTTCCAGAGTTACCTACATTTACAACATTCTATCAACTTGATATTGATAAAGAATATGAAATAGAACTAGTTGTGAATGATAGCTATATAATAGAGAATATAAGTGTATATCCCTATCAAGGAGCTGATGATAATGCTCCATTCACAGTAAATGAAGAGTACTATAACTCAACTGATGTATACCCCAGTCAGAATATAACTTACTCTGACAGGATGCACTCTCGAGGTATTGATATAATATCAATTGAAGCTATACCATTTAATTATTATCCAGATACAAATATTCTAGAGGTCTTCACTGATTTTGAAATTTCAATTATTGAGTCAGGTATAAACCATGATGCCAATACATCTAGGAAAAGATCAAAAGTGTTTGATTCACTGTTGGGTGGCTTTGTCCCTAATCTTGAACCTTCGTCAAGAGAGGAAGATTATCAGGTGCCATCAATATTATACATATGTGGTGGCAACGCAGAAAGTAATTCTTACTTTGAGGATTTAGTTGAATGGAGACATCAGCAAGGCTATGTCGTAAATACAGCATCTTTAAGTGAAACAGGGAGCTCTGCTAACTCTATAAAAAATTACATACAAAATGCATATGATAATTGGGAGAATCCACCAGAGTATGTTTCTCTAGTTGGTGATGTGGGGGGATCATATTCCCTTCCTACTTTCTATGAAGGATTTGGACATAATTCATATGGAAATGACTGTGAGGGAGATTTGCCTTATTCACAATTAGATGGAGATGACTACCTCCCTGAAGTGATTGTAGGAAGAATTTCAGTCAGAAGTAGTAATGAAATTGGTGTTGTTGTAGCAAAAACACTGGCATATGAAAAAGCAACATACATAGAGCAAACAGGAACACAATGGTATGAGAGTGCGGCACTTATTGGAGACCCATCTTCATCAGGAAATTCTACTGTTCATACAAATCAATATATAGGGAATATATTAGAAAATTTTGGTTTTGAGAATGTTGAATCTGCATACAATGGAAATTTTGATAACTGGATGGAAGATCAGCTTGACGATGGACTTCTGTATATTAACTATAGAGGGTATCTTGGTGTAAGTGGCTTTGATGGCAATGATATAAATGGAGCAAATAATGGGTATATGAATCCATTTTCCACAATGTTGACCTGTGGTACTGGTTCCTTTGCAGAAGATAATACCTGCCTATCTGAAGCTATGCTTAGATACGGAAGTATATCAAATCCAAAGGGTGCTGTAGCTGCAGTTAGTACAGCAACATGGAATACTCACACACTATTTAATAATATCGTTGATATGGGGATGTACGATGGAATTTTTTCTAAGGATTTACCAACAACAGGGTTAGCATTGGCCAATGGAAAACTTGAACTATTAAAAACTTATCCCAGCGCGGCAGCTTCTAGCTGGGTTGGAGCTTTTACACAGTGGAACAACCTTATGGGGGACCCGGCTATTCTTCTTTGGACAGATACACCCGCATCTTTTAATGTTGAGCATGAAAATACTATAACTATTGGAACCAATGTCCTTGATATTTTAGTGGGGGATGAACTCAATCAACCTGTTTCAGGTGCATGGGTAACAATCCTTAAGGGAAATGATGAAATTTTTCTTTCATCAATATCTGATCAAGATGGTCACGTTTCCTTTAATTGGGATGGTAGCGTTGATGCAGGTGATATAACATTAACCATCACAAAAAGAAACTTCATCCCATACCAGCAAAATATTGCAATAGTTGATACTGGGGATCACCTAAGCATTTCAAATATACAAATTGATGATGACTTCGGAGGAAACGGAAATGGTGTTCTTAATCCAGCAGAATATGTTGGGATGCATCTGTCACTAACTAATCTTGGAAATAATTTTCTAAATGATATTTCAGCTTATATTGAATCTGATAATGAGAGTGTGTTTATTGAATCAGATACACCTGTATCATTTAACAATGTTTCTGCCGGCGGCACGACAAATACAAATGAGCCTATATATTTTACGCTGAATACTACAGCCATAAATCAAGAAAATTTAAATGTAAGATTAAATGTAAGTGTAGGTGGAACTAATCACATTATCTTTGTCCCTTTAAATGTTGTTGGTGGAAATATCGAAATTGTTAATTATGACACCAATAATGATGATGTAGCTATTGGTGAATCAAATGAATTATATATAACAATAAAAAATGAAGGTTCTATCAGCCTACAAAATTTAACTGTAGAGCTTCTTCCGTATGAAAATATTGTAACTGTTTCATCTTCAATGGCTTCTATTTTTCAAATAGGCAGTGGGCAGGAGGAGGTGGTAGGCCCATTTACTATCAATGTGAGTAATCAGGCTATACCAGGAACAATAGTACCAATGGATTTTATATTTTCAAGTTCAAATTTAAATCAGAATCAATCCCATAGTATTCAACTGGGATCCGTTGGAACTCATGACCCTTTGGTGCCAGATGAGTATGGGTACTATATTTTTGATTCTAGCGATACCACATACGAAATTGCACCTGCATATGATTGGATAGAGTTGGATGATGGCCTTGGGACTGTAATTAATCTTGATGATGATGGAAATGCAAATGGATCTAATCTAACTGAAGTGATATCAATACCATTTAATTTTAAATTTTATGGAATAGATTACAACCAAATTACAGTGGCAGCTGATGGATATATGTCATTTGGAGCTCATGATGTTGCATCTCACAGAAACTATCCAATTCCTGGTTCTGGTGGCCCATCTCCAATGGTAGCTGCGTTCTGGGATGATTTGGAAACAGGCTCAAGTGGTTATGTCTATAAATATATTTCAGATGAGATGGTTATAATTCAATGGGATTACCTAAGAACATATGAGAATGGTAGCAGAGAAACATTCCAAATAATTCTTTATAACTCTGAGTTTCAGGATTTTGAAACAACAACTGGTGATGGTGAAATAAAAATTCAGTACTATGATTTTAATAATACCAGTGATGGAAATTTTAACAGTTATCCTCCAGATCATGGATGCTATTCAACAATTGGTATAAAAAATCATCTTGGTAGCACAGGACTTCAGTATTCATTTAATAATGTCTATCCTGATGCCGCCATGCCACTAACTGATGGTGATGCGCTACTTATCACAACTGGAAGATTAAATAATTATCTAATGGGTGATATCAATGCTGATGAACTAATCAATGTTCTTGATGTTGTTATATTAGTTGGTATAGTTCTCAATGAAATTAGCCCATCTGGATATCAGATAATAGTATCAGATTTAAATCTAGATGGAAATATAAATGTTTTGGATGTGGTGATACTTGTTAATCTTATCCTTGATTAGGCTTGTTAACTAGCTGATCAATAAATACAACGCTGTTTGGAATCAAAATTAATATAATAAGGGTTGCAAATATTACTCCAAATCCAAGAGAAACTGCCATTGGAATTAAAAACTGAGCCTGCAAACTTTTTTCAAGTAAAAGAGGAACTAGTCCCACAAATGTTGTTATTGATGTAAGTAAAATGGGCCTAAACCGTATTTGTCCTGCCCTAATAGCTGCAACAGAAATACTCTCTCCTTCTTTCCTGAATCTATTTATAAAATCAACAAGCACCAGGCTATCATTTACAACAACTCCAGATAGAGCTACAATTCCAATCATAGATAAAATACTAAAATTCATTCCCAATAATAAATGTCCAATAACTGCGCCAATAATTCCAAATGGAATGGCAGACATGACTATTAGTGGCTGTATGTATGATCGGAATGGTATTGCAAGAAGGATGTATACTATTAACAGTGATAAAATATAATTATTTGCAAGGGACTCTAAATTTTCATTTTGTTGGCGCTGCTCACCCTCAAGGGTGTATCCTATGTACGGATATTCATCAAGTAGTTCTTGAAGAAAATTTTCTTCAAGATTTCTAATAATTTCATTGCTGTTAGCTTTAGATACATCAACATCTGCTGTAATGTTTATAGCTCTCTTTCTGTCTATTCGAGTTATCGATGGTGAGCTAGTTGTTCTCTCGATGTTTCCTACCAACTTAAAAGGAATTTCTCTGCCGTCAGGTGTCCTGATAGACATGTTTTCTAAATTTGAAATATTTTTTCTTTCTTCGCTTGGATATCTGATGTTTACCTTGATTTCGTCTCTGCCTCTTTGAATTGTTTGAATTTTTTCGCCATAGAAAGATTGTCGTATCTGATTTGCTAAAGAAAAATTTGTTATACCGTAGTTTTCTGCCTCCGGAAGCATAGTAATTTTTAATTGTTCTTTTCCATCACTGAATGAATCTTTTATATCAAAAATTCCAGCATAGTTTTTTAAATGGTCCTTGATTTTTTCTACTACAATATTAAGATTATCAAAGTCTAATCCTGTTAATTGAATATTTATTGGCTCCCCTGAGTCAAATAGTGATGATGTAAATTGAATATCTTTAACTCCTAGAATGAGACCTGTCTCTTCTCTCCATTTATTGATAATTTCACTTACTGGAATTGTTCGATCTTCTCCACTCATCAGCTCTGCAAATACATTTCCTTTATGCGAGCTAAAATTGTATACCCCCGCGCTTCCGCCAGGGCCTCCTGTCTGGCCTGCAGCATTTATGTTGTCATACCCTGCAACGGAACAAATATTTACAAAAAATTTCTGATTAATTGTATTTTGAAAATATATATCTGTAGCTTTTGCAGCCGCCTCGATCTTTTCAACAGATTCCCTTGTTATTTCTATTGGCGTTCCAAGAGGGAACGTTATATCAACCTTGATAACATCACCCTCAATTGGAGGGAAAAAACTAAATTTCAGCCAACCGCCGCCTATCAATCCAATATTTATTGATAGAATAAAAACAAATATTGATATAGTCATCGAAGGTTTCTTGATTGATTTTTCTAGCAAAGGGGTATATTTGTTCTTAATAAAGCTGCTCAGTGTATTTTCTATTTTTGTCTGAAATAATCCCCACTTTTCTGATATTTTTGTAAATAGATTTAGCTTAGGTGCCCTAGTTTTCATGTGAGCTAAATGTGCAGGTAATATTGTTAGTGATTCCACTAAAGACCAAAACAATGTTGGGATTACTACCAGAGGGATAACCCTCCATATCCTTCCTACAGACCCTTCAACAAAAAGCATTGGGGAAAAGGTGGCCATTGTTGTCAATACAGCAAATATAACAGGAACTCCAACCTCATATGCACCGTTTTTTGCTGCTGTCTGTAGGTCTTCTCCCTCTTCTATATGCCTATATATATTTTCACCCACAATTATTGCGTCATCGACTACAATTCCCAGGACCAAAATAAAAGTGAATAAAGACAGTAAATTGATAGATATATCTAGATATGGTAGCATTATCAATGCCCCCATAAAGGAAATTGGTATCCCAAGAGATACCCAAAAAGCGAGTTTTGGTTTTAGAAAAATTGCCAGCATAAATACAACAAGGATAAATCCAAGTCTTGCATTTTTTAATAGTAAATCAATTCTACCTCTTAAAATTTTAGATGAATCATCCCAACTCTCAATAAATACTCCTTCTGGAAGAGACTTTCTGGCTGATACAATATATTCATTAACAACATCAGATACCTCAATGGCATTTTGGTTCCCAACTCTAAATACATCAATCATCTTTGTGGGGTAACCATTAAACTTTAATGTTAATTCATCTTCTACAAATCCATCTCTAATTGTAGCTACATCTCCCAGTGTGAGTCTTGTTCCATCTGCTTTGGTAAGGATTGTTATATTTTTGTACTCATTTCCTGAGTTTGCCTGCCCATCTGTCCTAATAAGATATTCATTATTTTTTGATTCTATTTTTCCTCCAGGGATATCGATAGAGGACAGCTTTATTGCACTAATAATTTGATCAAAAGAAAGAGAGTATTTTTTTAACTGACTTTCAGAAACTTCAATGGCAATTTCCTTTGATTTTACTCCAACTAGTGATGTAAGAGTTATATTAGGGAGCATGGATATTTCATCTTGTATTCTTTTAGTTATATTTGTTAGAGATTCTTCATCAAAATCACCATAAATAGAAACTGTCATCACCCTAGATTGAATTTTAAATTCACTGATAATTGGCCTTTCTGCCTGATCAGGGAACGTGCTTATAGCATTAACAATTGTTGTTATATCTTCCTTTGCTTTTGATAATTCTTCTCCTGGTATAAGCTCTACATAAATAAGGCCCTGGTTCTCTAGTGCGGTTGACCTAATTTTCTTTATACTCTCAATTCCTATTATATTTTCTTCTATTTTTGTACATATAGATTTCTCTATTTCTTCTGGAGATGCCCCAGGGTAGGGAACTGAAATTGTGACAATGTCCATAACAGGCTCAGGAAAAATTTCCATGAGTATCTTAGGAAGGGTGAAGTAGCCTGCTATCAAGATAAATGCCATAAACAGATTAGCCGCAACGCTATTCTCAGTAAACCATTTAATTATACCCTTCATTTATCTTAATTGAATTTTCATGCCATCATACATCAAATCTAGATTTGTTATGCACAAAAGGCTGTTTTGATTTAACCCGCTTGAGATTAGAGCTGTGTCATCGATGTATCTGAGGATGGTGACAGTTTGATAGCTAAGGGTGCTATCTGTTTGATTAACCGTAATAATCTCATTATTGTTTTTAATTAGCTCTCTATCTATTTCAACAATATTATTATATTTTTTCCCAACTATCTGAGCCTGCACAAATTGACCAACTCTGAGTGGAATTTTATATATTGATAGGTCGTATGGGTGTTGCACTCTAGCTATAAGTATGGCCATCCTGCTCTTAGGATCAATCTCCGCTTCCATGCGAACTATTCTTCCCTGCCAATTCATTTCCACCCCTCCAAATAAGCCTGAAAGGTGTACCTTTGATTGATTTTCTACTTTTATTTCTTTACCATCAAGGGGGATGTCCATAAATGCTAAATCCTCATCTGGTACTGGCAATTTTATTTCCACATAATCAATAGAGTACACACTTGCAAGCAGGTACCCGGGTGATACAATTGTTCCGATATCAATATTCTTTTTTCTTACAAGTCCGTTGTATGGGGCTGTTATAATTGTTTTATTTAGGTTTCTTTTTAATCGTTCAAGACTAGCTTCTGCTGCTTCAACTGCTGACTTAGCTTGATTAAGCTGCGGAACTCTTAGAGTTAAATCAGATGGTTTCCCTTTTCCAATTTTCTCCCATTCCTCTTTAGCAGATTTCGCCTCTGCCTCTTCAAAAGTCAATTTAGTTTTAGCGGCAGCTAAATTAGATTCTGCGCTTTTGATATCAAGCTCATAGTCTTTTGGATCTATCATCGCCAGGGTATCACCCTTGCTGAATGACGCTCCCTCCTCTAACTTAGAGGATACGAAAATAACAGGGCCAATGATTTCAGAAAATATTTGGCTCTCCGTTCCAGGGTTTACTGTCCCCTGAGACTTTATAGTTACGTTTGTTGCCTTTACTGTAACCTTCTTTGTATCAACAAAGGGGCTTTTGAATGTTATCTCCTCAGGCTTTGCAACCGGCTTTAGATTTATCATTATAATCGCAATAATAATTCCTGAAGTAATAATTATTAATGGATAAAATTTTGAAAGATTGCTACTTGTCTTCACTGAAACTCCCTCCTAGGCATATTAATAGGTCAATTCTATTCTCAATTAACAGTTTTCTAATTGAAATCATTTGTCCCTTGGTATCAAACATTCTTATCTGACTATCAAGCACTGTAATTAAATCTGCTAATCCATTTTCATATCGATCTTTCGCCAAGCTGTATGCCTCCTCTGATTGAACATACGCCTTATCAAGAGCATCTAGCTGACGCTCCAGCATCACGCTGGATGATAGCTTATTTTCTATTTCAGAAAATGCTTTTAGTATTGTGTATACATACTGTATCTCTGCTTGTTCATACATTGATTTAGAAAGTTGTCGATTTGCTCTAATTTTCCCAGATTGGAATATTGGCAGTGCGATACTTTTACCAAGATTCCACATTGAATATTCTCCATCCAACAGGTCTTTAAGAGTCATTGACATTACTCCAGAGTTATCGGTCAGATTAATAATCGGAAGCATGCTCTTATTTGCGTAATCAAGATTATATCTTGCTGATTTTAATTTTTTAAAGGAAGCAATAATATCTGGTCTACTAGAAACAATATCAGATGGCAGGTTTCCTGGGATTGGCAGAAGATTTTCAGGTAGATTGTTTAGTGTAGTAAATTCTCCTGATGGATATACTCCTATCATTGTTTCTATCTGCCTGGTCAGATTATCAATTATCATATTCTTCTGCTCCAGGATCGCTTTTGCTGATAAAAGATTCGATAGCGCTAGCCTGTAGTCTAGTGATGAGCGAACTCCTTGGTTGTATCTCTCTTCTACTATATTAAATATATCCTGAAGAGCATCTAAAGATGATTTTGCAAGGATATTCTGCTCCTTTGCCTCGACCAAATTGAAATATATTTTTACACCCTGAGAAATGATAGAGAGTTTTAGGTATTCAAACTCATTAACTTTAGATTGATATTCCTTTATTGCTGAGAAGCGCTTAGAAAGTAGCTTCCCCCAGATATCAACCTCCCAAGAACTAGATAAATTCAATCCATACATATCTGATGGTATTGATGAGCCTATCCCTAGTGCATTCCCATCAAGCATCGATAGATTGATTCTTGGAAGTATGTCTGATCCATTTATTTTTGATATAGCTTTTGAAGCTTCTAGAGAAGAATATGCCAATCTTAAATCATAATTATTTTCAAGGAAAATCTTCATGGTTGAATCTAGCTTCGCATCACTAAAGATTTTCCACCAATCCTTATCTACAGATGAGCTGTCGCTCAAATTCATGCTGACAGATACCCAGGAATCACTTTCAGGCATAGGAACATCTAATGAAACCTTGCCGTTATCATTATAGGCTGCACATGAAATAAAAAACAGCCCTTGAGTTATAATTAATGTGATTTTAAATAAATAAGTCATTACTCTCCAGCATTTAGCTTTACTTGCTCGTATGTAGTTTCATACTCATCGTGTATTGTCCCAAAAATCTTGTCCCAGAAAATAAAGTATAGTCCATAATTGCAATTATTTCTTTTGTGATGCATATTATGAAAAGTTGAAGAGAAAAATATTTTTCCAAATGCACTGTTAATAAAGTTTTTTGGGAAGAACTCATATCCCAGGTGTCCAATAACATTAAACAGCATCATGTACATCACCCAGATAGCTATTGAGAGGAAGTGAATTGGAATAATCATAATTACTATTGGAATCCAGGCAATCTGAATAAAGGCCTCTATAGGATGAAAAGAGAATGCAGCCCAGGGCGTTGGATTCAGTGAGATGTGATGCACCTGATGAACTATGGGATATATTTTTTTGTGGTGCATCATCTTGTGAGTTAAATAAAAATATAAATCATGAATCATCATAACTAGAAAAGTTGAAAAAATAAAATAGGGCGCGCCATATTTATCTATTTCTAAATACAGCAGCGTGTAACCAGACCAGTACATATTAAAAATTAATAGTGCAACAATAGAGAAAATTAGCATAGTAACAGATGAGTAGAGTATCTCTGTTCTAATTATACTGGATGAAGGAAATTCTTTTTGAATTTTTAGATGAATCCATCCCTCTTTCTTTAGATAGTAAAATAGAAAGTAGAAGAATCCTGCAATGATAAAGTATCTGGCCGGAATCATAAATAAAGCAAAGAATAGGTAAGGAGTTTCAATCATTTTTATTCTGCGCTCTACTTGCTTTCAGTAGTTAAATTATTATTGGAGTGGTCTTTCATCTTCTTGATACCCTTTTTATTAAAGAATCCATTTGATAGTATCTCCTGAAGATGATTAATCGTTTGATTGATGCTTAGGTTGTTATTATTCATAAACTCTGGCTGAAAGGTTGAATTAAATATATTGATATACAAAGCCGCGCATACCTCTGGATTTAGATTTTCTCTTAAGTAGCCCTGCTCCTTGGCTAGAGAAAAAATTTCTTTATATATTTTTTTTCTATCAAATCTATACTGTTCTATAATTTTCCAAATATCCGGGTACCTTGATTTAAGGTAGGTGAGCTTCTGAAGATTAATCTTATTTGCAAACTTTATGTTATGCTCCCTCACCTTTATAAATTGAACTATCGCATCGTTTTCCTCATCTATAATTAAAGAAAACTCTTTGGTTAATCTATTCATCCTAAAATCAATAATCTTTTTTATTAGAACTTCCTTTTTAGGAAAGTACTGGTATATAGTTTTCTTGCTCATTGATAGCTTGGACGCTAGATTCTCAACGGTAAAGGACCTTATTCCATCGCTGGATACTGATCTGAACCCCTCTTTAAGTATAATATCTTTCAATTTTTTCATTGGAAACGTTTTTTGTTTATTTCGTTTCCAAAATTAAACAAGGGTCAATAATTTATCCAAGCATTTTTATTATTCTATTAGGGAGGTGACTTCTTCTGAGAGCGGGGTGATCCTTGGAGAGAACCTTCTGATTAGCTTTCCATTTTCATCGATAAGATACTTTGTGAAATTCCATGTGGGGGCCTTGCTGTTCCAACCATTTTTATCGGGATCTGCCAGCCAGTCATAGACAGCATTTTTATTAGAGCCCTTTACCATTGTTTTTTCAAACAATGGGAATGTGATAGAGTAGTTCTTTGAGCAGAAATTAGCTATGTCCTCATTGCTTCCGGGCTCCTGCTTCAGAAACTGATTTGAGGGAAATCCAAGCACCACCAGATTCTCTGAGTATCTCTGGTAGAGCTGCTCAAGTTCGCTGTACTGAGGGGTCAGCCCACATTGAGATGCAACGTTGACTACAAGAATTTTCTTCCCTTTGTAGCTCTTCATTTCTACTTCTTCACCGTTAATTGAAACTGCCTTGGTCTCATAGAAACTTGTTATGGGCTCAAGGGGAACTTGCTCCTCGTTACTTCTTGCAATCATTACAGAAATCATAATAACAACAATCGCAGACACTATTATTAGTATGTATTTATATTCCACCCTATAATTTACTCTCAAGCTTCTTTAAATCATCAACAATAATTTTCTCGAGTTCCTTGTCACCATTATCTTTGAATATAGTTAATGCATTGTTAAGATACTCTCCAGCTTCTTGATGCTCCTTCATTTCCATTAGAGTCTCTCCTATATTAGCAAGGGTAATCCCCTCCTCTCTTTTGTTTCCTGTCTCAATGGAAATCTCAAGAGCTTGTTTAAAACAATTTATTGCTTTATCGTATTCCTTTATCAGTTTATATGTATTCCCCTTATTGCTATTTGCAATTCCAATCCCTTGAATATCTCTAGAGTATTCACATATTTTAAGCTGCATCTCGTACTCATGTAGCGCATCATCAAATCTATTAAGGTTCTTGAGCGCTATCCCTTTATTTCCATGAGCTTTGCTTGAAACTGATTTATCTCCAAGGTCCTGATTGAGCACCACCACTCAATCAAATATATCAAGTGCTTTTTCATTTTTGTTTTGATACCTGTATGCTGTAGCCATATTTCCTAAAACTATTAACAGGGAGCTTGTATAGTTATTTTTTATACATATTTTTTCCTGCAAGGAATAGTATTCAAGGGCTTTATCAAGATTTCCCATATTCTTATGTACTATCCCAAGGTCACCTAAAATCTGATTCAATAGGTTGTCATTATCTTTAGATTGATTTTTTAACTTATCAAGCTTTATGATTGAATCTTTATACTCACCACGCACAATGTGTATTCTTGCTGTATAGTGCAGGGCATTACACTCATCCTCAAAATAATTAAGCTCCTGAGCCAGTGAAAGTTGTTGTGAAAAATTTAACTGGGCCTCATTGTATTTTCCCCTTAAAAAATACATCCTCCCAATTGACCCCAATATATTACACTGCATACCCTTGTCGTTTAGGTCTGATTCAAGTACTTTGTTAATTGATTTTAATATTTTTTCACACTCATCCATCTCACCAAGCAGCATAAGGATATTACCGTATCTATGTATAATTTTGATGAACTCGGTGGCATCATCATTATTAATATTTTTTATACTCCCATCAAGTATACTATTTAAATTACTATCTGATGATAGGTATATATCAATTGCTCTCTTATAGAGGTTATTTGCGTGATAAAGGCTATAGGACTCTTGAGATTTTTTTGCCCCCTTTATTAGATACTCTTTTGCCTTTGCGATATTATTCGATCTTCCATAGTGGTTTGCAAGCTGATACAGAAGCTCAGTTTTTCCATCTATATACTCTGCTCTTTCAATCGGTAAATCTGAAAACTCT
>CAYNPP010000003.1:28954-31225 GCA_964399095.1 uncultured bacterium
ACTTCAATTAGTTCGGCAAGCATCTCATGTAGCATGCTCTTGTTAGTCTTTTGTATACTATCTTACGCTACGTCCCGTGTTAGAGCATTTTTAAAGGTGTAGCTACCTTTTTCACCAGACTCTAAAATAATAATTTTTTCTTTTTGCAATACATCAAGAGACAAAGATACATCTATCAGATTGTCTACCTTCCCTTCAAGCTCCTTTATCATGCTAGCGCTAAATTTTCTTCCAACTACAGATGCACACTGAAGAACCTTCCTTGATCTCTCATCAAGGGTATCTACGCCAGACAAAATCAAGCTGTGCATACTCTCAGGGATAGAGGAAATCCACTTGCTGATATCGCTACTTGACCACTGCACCTCATCACTCAAGCTTTTAAGCCACTCCTCTATAAAAAATGGATTGCCTCCCGAATGCTTCATTAGTACTTTTACAACCTCATCTGGAACCACATCCTCACTCATGACATGACTAATCATATCACGGCACTCACCGCTGGTGAATGGGCTAACAGTTATCTCCTTAAATGTCTTTGCTTGAGTAATAAAATCTGGGACTTTATATGTTTCTCTGTAATCAAGAATAAAGTACAGCGCCTGGTTTCTTTGGTCATCCTTGGAAATCCCAATACTCTCCATATCAAAAATTTTATTAAGCACGTCCATTGAAGCTGAATCAATCCACTGAAGGTCATCCACTATAATAATAAGCGGAACATTGGACAGGTTAGACTTCTTGCAGATAGCTTGAAGAAATATCCGAATGGATAACTGAATCTCATCTCGCAAATCGACGCCTGACACATTGCTGATTCCTTTATCTATTTTTAATCCAATTAGGTATGCAATTCGTGCCTTAAATTTTATTAGCTGAGCTGCAAGCTCCCCATCTACAACATCTACTAACTCGTTAAAGCCTCTCTCAAATTTTTGAAGTATAACATTTTTTGAGTCTGCGCGTTCAATTAACAGTGATTTTTTAATTATACTGATAAAGGTTTGATAGGGACTGACGGCCACGCTGTCAGATGCAACTCTAACAACATTGTTGCTTGATATTCCCTGGCTGGATGTATTGATAAATTCTGATATCAGCCTTGATTTTCCTATTCCCGCCTCACCCTTAATGCCAACAGCGCAGAGATCACTTCTATCGTACTGGTCAAGAGATTCTGATGAACTTTTATATATATCAAGTAACAGTTCAATGTTATCCCTGCTCCCTAAGTATGGGGTACTCTTTTTTGCTTCTTTGGCCCCATGTTCAGACTCAACAAGGAATACACTTATTTTCTTCTCAAATCCCTTAACCTCAATCGCACCATGATTCTTAAAGGAAAAATTTCTTTTTGCCTGAACCATTGTCTTTTCAGGAACCATGATTCTGTTTATAGGGGCATTGCTTTCCATCCTTGATGCAAGATTAACAACCTCACCATAAACAGTAAAATCGCCTTCTCTTCCCTTGCCAATTGATCCCGTTGTCACCATCCCAGTATTAATTCCAACTCTCATGGACAGCTTATTCTCTTTTGTGATATTGTATTTTGAATCACCGATGATGTAGTTATTGAATTTATCAAGTTTATCCAGCATGTCCATGCCACATGAAATCGCTCGGTATGTATCAACCTCAGAGGCAACCTTCGCCCCAAACAACGCCATAATCTCATCACCCGCATACTTATCGACATAGCCGCCGTGTCTCTCAACACTAGAAGTAAAAAGCTTGAAGAGCTTATCAATAATATCGCGGACCTCTTCATGGTCCATCTTCTCAGAGAGTTTGGTGAAACCCGATATATCTGCAAAGAGGATGGAAACTATTCTCCGCTCGCCATCCTTAATTTTCTCGGTTGGGCTGGCTTTGATATCATCAAGAAAATTATCTTCAAATAAGTTCTGGAATTCATCTGCCATAGTTCGATTAATTTAGTGAAACTATATTTAATTAATCAAAAAATCTTTACTACTTCATTAAAATCATTTTATTTCTGAGAGTTATTTCGCTTCCCTTAATCTGATATATATAGAAGCCACTAGGCACAGGCTTTCCATGTACATCAATTGCGCTCCATGTAACTGAGTGCCTGCCACGTTCAAGCTCACCCCTGTAGAGATTATTAACAAGCTTTCCATTTATATCATAAATCGATATTGACACCTGCATATTCTCATTAACATCAAACGGAATGACCGTTGACCCATTAAATGGATTAGGGTAGTTCTGTCCCAATTCAAATGTATCAGGCATGTGACTGTCATC
>CAYNPP010000004.1:0-27761 GCA_964399095.1 uncultured bacterium
TAGAGTTTATATAGAAAAAAATACCACAACAACTAATGATATAAAAATGAATCTAGAAAAACTACATTATATAGATCACGTGGAATTTGAATATAAAAGAAAGCCATTCTACACCCCAAATGACCCCAGATATAATAACCAATGGTTCTTAGAAGAGATTAATGCAAATGATGCGTGGGACATATGGGACATAAATCAAAATGAAATTCCTGGAGACCGTTCTATAATATTATCATCTGTTGACCTTGGTGTCAACTGGCAACATCAGGACCTTGTTGAGAATCTATGGCAGAATTTAGGTGAAGATGCTGATGGAGATGGGCACACAATCGAATTTATTAATAATCAATGGGTCCTTGATCCTGGTGACCTTAATGGGATTGATGATGATAACTGGGATAATAATATGTCAACTTTTATTGATGATTTAGTTGGTTGGGATGTCTCCGGTTCTTCATATGGTGATAATGATCCAGATGTCCCGAATAATGGGGGCTGGGCACATGGGACTCATGTTGCTGGCCTTCTTGCCGCATCTACCAATAATAACACTGGCATTGCCTCAACATGCTTTAACTGCAGCGTTATGTCAGTTAAGTGCACAAATGAAAATGATGATCCATCATATATTTCAAATGGATTTGATGGAGTGTTATACGCAGCAAAAGCAGGATACTATGCTCAAGGTTTCTCAATAGTCAATTGCAGCTGGGGCGGAGTAGGCTACAATATGTTTGAGGATGAACTAATGAGTATGTGTACAAATCAATATAATGCCCTTATTTTTGCTGCAGCTGGTAATGAGAATGTTGATCAGGCACACTACCCATCAAGCTATCAGGATGTAGTATCTGTAACAGCCTTAGGGCAGAACAATTCTTGGAACCACTGGGCAACATACCATGAAACTGTTGACCTTGCTTCCCCTGGAGAATCAATTCATAGCTGTGTAAATAATGGAAATGGTTACTCATCGTGGAGTGGCACATCTATGGCTTCCCCTGTTGCTGCAAGCGTCGCTGGATTAATGAAATCAAAAAATCCAGAATGGATGGTAGAACAAATTAAATCAATGATTCTTAGTACAGCGAATCCTATTATATACACTACAAATCCAGAGACCTATCTCATAGATAAATTAGGTTCAGGAAGGGTAGATGCCCTAAATGCCATTACCACCCCGCTATTCCCCAATATTGACTTGGCAGAAATAGATATATTTATCAATGATGGCACGAATCAAGCAATTAATGCAGGCGAGACAGTTGAATTCTCAGTGATTCTTTTTAACAATCTAGATTGGGGGGAGGCAACCAATCCTGAAATAAACTTCTATTGTGATTCTGAAGATATTGAGATAATCAATGGAAGCATTCAATTAGATAATATATTAGGTGGGGATGCTGGCATTAATTTTGAACCTATAATAATGACCTTCAGCGCATCAATAAGTGCAGATACCTACAACTGCAATTTAGATTTTTTATCTAATCATGATTCATATATATACTACAGCAAATCATTTGACCTTGAATTTGAAGTTGAAGAGATGGAAATACTTCTTGGTGATATCAATCAGGATGAAACAGTGGATGTATTAGATGTGATTATGTGTGTAGCCATTATACTTGAAAATATTACACCAAATGAATATGAAAATATGGCATCTGATATGAATCTGGATGGAGATATCAATGTTCAGGATGTAATATACTTAGTGAACCTAATACTCAGCTAAGCAGAGCTAACTTTTAGTATCAAATCCTATAGACTTTATTTTATTTTTAATTTCATCCCAATGAATGTGTTCATCATTAATGGTGAGTGTCCCATCATCTAAATTAATTTTAAAATCCTTATAGCCTAGAGATTTTATTTCATGGGAAATTTTACTTACACAATTATTGCATGTCATTCCAGTGATAATAATAGCATTACTTTTTAGAGCGCTTGGCTCTCTAGATATAATTGGACTACGCATTGAATTAATAATCACAAATAATAAGAAAATAGATATAATATGATGATAGATGGAAAAATCATGGCTGTGCTCTGTGATTTTAGTTAATGTTGAAATATTAATTGATAAGCTATCAACTAGCATTCCAATACATATACTAAAAAGAATTAAAGTCCCTATAACCAATATGGTTGACTTTTTTCCTAGAATCTTTATCATAGTAACAATTGATGTGGTATTTGTTGCTGGTCCCACCATAAGAAAAACCAACGCTGCTCCAAGAGTAGCTCCCTTTGACATAAATACAACCGCCAATGGTATGGATGCTGTTGCGCATATATAAAGAGGCGTACCAATCATTATCATTAATAACATCGAAGTAAAACCATCGCCCACATACGTAGTCAAAAAATCCGATGGAATCAGCATACTAATCAAAGAAGCAATAATCAATCCTGATATTAGTGGTCTTGCTATATCCTTTGGGAGTGTTATAAATGCATACCTCATTATTTTTTTTATAATACTATCATTATTTGAAGCGCAACACTCCTCCTCACATTTAATGGTGGATTCTGGATATTCTTTATCAAATGTATTAATGACAACTCCACCAATAAACCCTGAGAATAAAGCAATAATTGGCCTAACAACTGCAACTAATGGCCCCAAAAGACCGTAGGTCACCAAAATACTGTCAACTCCTGTTTGGGGTGTTGAAAGAAGAAAAGATGTAACTGCGGGCTTAGATGCCCCATGATTTTTTAATGATGCTGCAACAGGAATAACTGAGCAAGAGCATAATGGCAGTGGAATACCAAGCAGAGAACTTTTTATAATTGATGATAGCCCTTTCTTATTTCCCAAATTATTATAAACAAACTCATTTGAAATATACACAGACATAACTCCTGCCATTAAAAACCCAAATAATAAATATATAGACATAGAGTTTATTAGATACCAAAATTCATTGAAAAAATCCAATATTAGCATTTTTGTTCTATAGCCTCATTTGCTAACTCATCTGCTCTTTCATTGCCTGGATGTCCGGAGTGACCTTTGACCCATTGCCACTCAATATGATGCTTACTTGACAGCTCATCAAGTTCCTTCCATAGGCTCTGATTTTTAACTGCCTTTTTATTAGCTGTTTTCCATCCATTTGATTTCCAATTTTTTATCCACTGAGTTATTCCATCCTTAACATAGTTGGAGTCTGTGGTTATAACAACATGACAATCTTCTTTAAGCAAATGGAGCGCCTTTATGACCGCTGTTAGCTCCATAATATTATTAGTTGTGTCACTTGATGTCCCACTAATTTCTTTTACGTTATCCTTATAAATTAGTATGGCTCCCCATCCACCGACTCCGGGATTACCTTTACATGCTCCATCTGTAAAAATTTCAATATATTTCATATTGTTCATATCATTGTAATTTATAAATAAAAAAAGCCTAATTAAATCATAATCAGGCTTTTTCTATTTTTTATATATATTTCTTTTATGGATTTAAAATCACATTTACCAATAAAACGACATCTATTACATTTACAATACCATCTCCATTTAAATCGGCTGCAGCAAACTGAGCTGATGTTAACTCACCAGGTTGTAATATGCCATTTATCTGAATTACAACATCCAACACATCAACAATTCCATCAAAATTGATGTCACCCAGAATGATTGATAATAATTCAACATCCTCACAATCCCCTATATCTACTCCCAAGGCATCTCCAGAAGGATCTGATATTATAACTTCATCTAAACATAGCGTAGTTGTGTTTCCAGGATTATTGATATCAAAATATAATTTTATCAATGTATGTGATCCTGATGGAATTTGTGCTCCGCTTAATGAGAAACCTATAACTGTTCCAGATGTATTTGTGCTAGTTGAAAAGCCATAGGAACTAGCTACACCCTCGCCTGCTCCAGTGATACTTATGTAATCTGGAATATCAAGCAACTCAAATTGAAATCCGCTTACAGGGGAATCATTAGACATATCAATATCTATAACTCCGTTATTTACATCTACATCTCCAATGCTAAGACCAACACTTGGGCTCGATATAGTGAATGTCCCATCGCTATAATCATATACACTAGAATTAGATGTGCTAACTATTTTAATTTTGTAGTTTGATCCCTGTGCAGTGGATGATGGAATATTCCAATAGTAAGAACCATCATTCGACGTGCTTGTAGTAATATCTGAATTGAATGAACTGTTAATATATAATTTAATGGATACGTTGTTGCTAACATTAGAATCCCATGTAATATTAAAGGTGTCTCCACTGCTGAGTGTTTCTCCACCGTTTGGGTTGCTCACTGTAATGTAGTCTGCCTCACCAGCAGTATAGATTCCATCGAGTGTAGATGCCCCGCTATTAGTTGGATCCAACCAATTTTCAATATTACTTGTTGACCATGCCCTTGCTAATTTACCATAACTATCGCTTCCTGAACCGCAAGCACCTGATCCTCCAGATAGCTGGCCAACAATCCGCTGATTACTGTCAAATAAGGGAGAACCAGATGATCCTCCTTCTGTCCCACCATCGTCCCAATAAACTTCCCAATGTGAACCGGCCGGGGATGTCCCATATCCTGCTCCCCAATTTATAGTTCCCGAGTTATATGCCGTGTCATTATCAAAATTTATTTTTTTTGGATCTCCTCCTGGATGATGCACCCCACAAGAAATAGTTGGTGAGCTGTTACTTCTGTTCCACCCTGCATAAAAAACATTCCATGAACTGTATATATCATCATCAATTAAAAGCAGTGCAAAATCTGGATCCATATCACCAGAAGTAACTAATAAATCTGAGCTATAGGCATAAGAGCCGTAAGATGCACTATTACCTGAACAGCCAGAAGTTTCATAGTTAAAATAGAATCTAAATGTATTAACATTCTCTCCAGTAACACAATGCCACGCTGTTAGATAGTATGGAGTTAAATCATTGTTCGTATTATTTATCATTGAGCCGCTGCAAATATAGCCGCCCATATCTAAATAAGATGCTGCATTTACAGGATCCTGATAATTATTAGCAGAAGAACAATTTACATTATCTCCACAATCTCTATCACTCTCATAGTTGCCCCATAGATTTAATATATCACGGTAGTCATGAATGATTTCTGATATGATTATATTGTTTGCATCCTGTGTATTTTGTGGAATCATGAGTTCTATATGGATAATCTCACCCCGTAACAATGGTATGCTAAATATTTCATCACTATTATTATTAAGTGAAGAATACGCACCAAGCATTGTAATTAAATCATCGTCATACATATATAGAAGTGCACTATCAGATAAATAAAATGGCTCAAATTCTAGCGACATTGCAAGTGCGCCTCTACTGACTATATCAAGTCTCCATAACTCAAATCCATTATCTAATATTTCCCTTTCTGCATGTTCAAAAAAATTGTAATCAGGTTCAAATTTTTTCCCATATCTGAATGGACTGTGCTTCGGCCTAAGTTCATCTTCAGCTAACATTTGTTCGTGGCTAACTATATCTGTTTCAATAATTCCAATATTATCACCAACTTCATTACTAAAACTATATGGATAGCCACCAGTGCTCTGTTGAGCAATAATAAATGACATCACTATGAGCATATTCACTGATATATATTTCATAACTTCCCCTTAATAATATTTTATTATTAGTTCTACAATAACATTAAAAATATTAAATGATATAATAAACAAAAAAAATGTGACTTTATGTTACAGGGGTCACAAATCATTTCACTGAAACAAATGGACTTCCCTTGATATAAAATCTTCTTAATAATTTAGAATCTTCTCCAGCATATTCTACTCCAATTCTTTCCCTTGCAACTACATCCTCCAAAATAGAATGATTTTCAATCCACAGATTATCTCCTTCAAGATTTTTTCCATTGAATTTCATATCTATGCCTAAAGCCTTTGATAGCTTTCCCGGACCCGATGCTATTCTTTTTTCTGACTTTTTATTTGTTCTTCTACGCATAATATCTAAGCCATGCATTGGATGAATTGCTCTTATTAGAATCGCATCAGGGATATTTTTCTTATTACACACAATATTAAACAAACAATGAATCCCGTAGCATATATAAACATATAGGGTTCCCTCTTTTTCAAACATAGCAGAATTTCTTGCTGTTCGCCTACCTCCAAAGGCATGAGAGGCTTTGTCTTTAATTCCCTTATAGGCCTCCGTTTCAATAATCATCCCTGAGGTAAATTGATTCTTTATATTTGTGCAAATCTTCTTTCCCAAAAGATCCTTGGCTATATCAACCACATCTCTATTAGCAAAAAAATTAGATGATATTCTATTTTCTGAACTCTTGAAAATCATTTATAAATTTTTTATGGCAATAAAAAACTATGTCGGGAAGATTGTTAAAATCAAAAAAATGTAATTCAGATACATCGTCACCTGCTTTCAAGTTTTTGAAACTAGGCACTGAAACCTTCACGCAAATTAATAATATATCTCCAAAAATGGTCCCATAATGAGAGCATGTCGATATAATCTCTTCAAATTTACATTCTAAATTTGTTTCTTCTTTAAACTCTCTTTTTGTAGCCTCTTCTAAGGTTTCGTTTAATTCCATAAAGCCACCTGGAAGGCCCCACTCACCCTTTCCTGGTTCAAAGGCACGACGAGCTAGAAGTATCTTGTTTTGATCAACGCATATAATGGTGCTGGTTGGTTTAGGATTTTCATAGTGAATGGTCTGGCAACTAACACAGTGGTATCGTTTGTTGCCATCAATATAACCATAATGATTTTTTTTACCACAATTTGAGCATATCTCAAGGTATGACATATGCAAATTTAAGTTAACTTAGTATTAATAAATGAAAATAATTTTCTATTAAGAAAATAATACTTTCTTATTTATTATATCATAATTATGAAAACAAAAATTTCAGTTGTAGGGTCCATAGCTCATGATACATTAGAAACTGTAAAGGGGAACAGAGAAAATCTTCTAGGAGGTTCTGCCATCTATTTTACTATGGCTGCTTCAAAATTTACTCCTGTTGAAGTCATTGGAATCGTGGGAGATGATTTTATAGAACAGGGTTGGGACATTCTACAGTCAAACAACATCGATTCAAATAATGTAACAACTCAATCGGGTAATACATTTAGATGGGGGGGCAGATACTCCCATGATTACTCCACTAGAGATACTCTTTTTACTGAATTAGGGGTATTTGAAAACTATGTTCCTGAAATACAATCAAGTTCAAATGATAATGGTATATTATTTTTAGCAAATATTCAGCCATCTCTTCAGTTAAGTGTTTTAAATAAAATGAACAATCAAATTTCTCTGGTTGTTGCAGATACAATGAATCTTTGGATTGACATTGATTTAAATGGATTGATGGAGGTTATTAATAAAACAGATATTTTTTTGCTTAATGATGAGGAGGCCAGGCAATTAACAGGACATCAAAATCTTTTATCAGCAGGGGAATCACTTTTAAATGAGGGCCCTGATACTATCATTATAAAAAAAGGATCAAAGGGCTCAATGTTATTAGAAAAAAATACGACAATTGAAATCCCATGTGTGCCTGATATAGAGGTTTTTGATCCTACTGGTGCCGGAGATAGTTTTGCAGGAGGGTTACTTGGGTATATCTCCAAATTTGGACCTTCAGAAAAAGTGTCTGCTTTGCTGTATGCATCGGCAATTGCATCATATACTGTTTCAGATTTTGGAATCAACAAATTAATTAACTTAAATTTTGATGAATTAGCAGAGAGAGTTAAGTTGCTTGAAAACTTACTTGAAAAATAAAAGGATTGATACAAATGAAAATAATAAACATACTATTGATTATATTTATTGCTCTATGGGGGTGCGCTACATCAGTGTCCTCAATGGAATTTAGAACTGCAAAAACTGCTGCAAGATCAGAAAAAAATTTAAAAAGAGCTGAGGAGTGGGGTGTTAAAGCATTAGATCTCGAGATTCATTCTCAGGATGCACTCGTACCATATTTTATTGCTACAGAAATATATAAGCCTCAAAAAAAATGGGAAGATATGGCAATGATGATGTTTGAAGCACTAGATAGAAACGCTTCACAAAACCTAGAAAAGCCTATCCCTATCAATGATGGAACAATAGCGAGAACCATTGCTGATGGATATAATATTTATAAGCCATTTATTTGGTCAGGTCTTTTCAATCATGCTACTGATCTATATAATAAAAGCCTTAATAATGATGATAATCAGAAATTAAATCAAATGGAGGCTATCCGAATATATGAACTAGCGCTAAAAGTAGATCCAAATAGAGCAGAAACTTATATCGTACTAGCAAAGTTTCATCATGAAATTAATAAACCTTCTCCTGCAAAAGAGTTTATCAATATAGGACTAACGCTTGAATCTTTAACAAAAGAACAAAAAACAGAGCTATTCCTAATATACGCTGAGCTGTATAAAAAAGAGCAGAATCTTGAGTTAGCACTTGAATTCTATGAAAAAGCATATTTAGAGAATAATGAGAGTATAATAGCTATCCTTGGTATAATGAGAGCGAATCTTATTTTAAATAATTTTTTAGAGGCAATTAAGTGGGGAGATATAGCAATCAATAATAGGTCAAAAATTGAAAGGATGTATTTTGGGGATCTTTATTGGAATATGGCGGTTGCATATTGGAGTGCCGCAGCAAGCTATAATGAAAAAGCAATGGATGTTGTTGAAATAATGAATGAAAATAACGAAACTGTTTCATCTGCATTAAAAAGAGATGCGACCAATAATCTAAAAATTGCAATTGAATATTTTGAGAATGCTGCAGATTATTTTTACAGTGCTGCAGATTATGATATACTTGAAGGTGAAAGTAGATATAATGAATGTCAAAAATGGATAAAACAAATCAAGGAAGTTTATTTCCCATATTTGAGCGATGATACCCCACAATGATTATCATAAATAAAAAGAAAGCGGGTAACTCAATTACCCGCTATCTCAAATAAGACCTTGGTGATAGCACTAGGCCTTATCTCCTCCTTATCACCAAATTGGTGTTTGTACAATATAAATTGATAAATATTTTATAGTTGTGATATAAATCAATAATTTTTTCGTTTTAGAAGTAGTTCTATTAATGCAGTTTCCAGTGGCTCTTTTGTCTTCAATTGAAAATAATCCATTTTATTTATCTCACACCCCTTTTTAATATTGTTACAATGATTACTAAATACAGCTAGATAGTCTTCCGCTACATGCCAAGGGTCTGTCGTAATTTCTTTAGAAGTTTCTTTATCAATAAACTTTATTCTTTGGTTAAAATCAAAATCAGATTCCTTCTGATCTAATATATGAAATACAATAATTTCATGGCCTTTGTGACGAAGATGCCTTAACCCATTCATGATGTTGTATGCATCATCCATTAAATCTGAAATAACAATAATTAACCCTCTTTTCGAAATGCCTTCTGCTGAATTATGCAGGGCATTAGCAATATTTGTTCTTGCTCCTGGTGTAGCTGATTCCATATGAGAAAGCAAAGTATTTAGATGGCTGGGCAAGGCTTTTGCTGGAATCAAGTAATTAATTTTTTCATCAAAAAGGGTCAACCCAACAGCGTCCTGTTGTTTTATTAACAGATACGCAAAGGATGCTGAAAGTAATTTTCCATACTCGAATTTTGTCATTCCCTCTGATGCATAATCCATAGATCTGCTCTGGTCTAAAATTATATGGGCTTTTAAATTAGTTTCTTCCTCAAATTGCTTGACATAATATTTATCAGTTTTGCACCATAGTTTCCAATCGACATGCCTCACTTCATCCCCATACCCGTATGGCCTATGCTCTGAAAATTCAACTGAGAAACCATGATAAGGGCTTTTATGTAATCCTAACATAAATCCTTCAACAACATATTTAGCTTTTAAAGATAGATTTTGGAGTTTAGATAGAAGCTCTGGTTTAATATATCGTGAGCTTTTCATATAGAACTATTTTATTGATATTTCTATGAGCTTATCAATAATACTTGATTTGCTTACCCCATCAGCTTCAGCAGTAAAATTCGTTATAATCCTATGCATCAAAACAGGCTTAGCAATGCTTATAATATCATGAATATCAGGGGTGCTTTTTCCTTCAATTAAACATTTTGCTTGAGCAGATTTAACAAGAAAAGTACTGGCTCTTGGGCCAGCCCCCCATTCTAGCAATTTTTTTGATATATCAGGAGAATTTTCATTCATGGGTCGAGTCATGCTAACAAGTTTAACAGCATATTCAATGACATTCTCCGCTACAGGAACTTTATTGATTAATTCTTGATATGATTTGAGCTCATCCTTTGTAATAACTGGTTTAATTTCAACTTGATTTTTTATAGTTAATGATTGAACTATCCTAGCCTCTTCTTCCGATGTTGGATATGTTATTAAAAGGTTGAACATAAATCTATCAAGCTGAGCCTCAGGAAGTGGATAGGTGCCTTCTTGTTCAATTGGATTCTGAGTTGCCATAACAAAAAAAGGTTGATCGAGGTTATATGTATTCCCTCCTGCTGTCACCTTATTTTCCTGCATGGCCTGTAGTAATGCGGACTGAGTTTTAGGCGGCGTTCTATTTATTTCATCAGCAAGAACAACATTGGAAAAAATTGGTCCCTTAAAAAATCTAAAGCTCCTTTTTGAAGTTCCTTGCTCTTCTTCTATTATATCTGTTCCTGTTATATCAGATGGCATTAAATCTGGTGTGAATTGAATTCTATTAAATTTTAAATCTAAAGCCTCTGAAAGCGTTTTTATTAATAACGTTTTTGCAAGTCCAGGCACCCCCTCTAATAAAACATGACCTCTGCATAAAAGTGCAATAAACAAATGATCAATGATTTCTCTTTGCCCAATGATAACATTAGAAATCATATCAAATAGTTTTTCCTTGCTATTATTTAAATCTTCAACAATTTTTATATTTTCCATAGTTTCTCTTACAAATTATTGTTTTTAAAATTCATCGAAACAAATCAATTTATTTAATGAATACATATTATATTAAAGCATTAAGGATACCAAGTTAAGAAAATATTATATGAGAGAAAAGCAAATTAAAGGTCTGAATTTAGATGAAATCACAGAAATCTGTGTTGCTAATGGATTTACACCCTTTAGAGCAAAACAAATTTTTCATTGGATGTACAGGCATGGGGTAACTGATATAGAAGAAATGAATAACATCCCTGATAAAATAAAAAATTTTATTAGTGAAAATTTTATTTTCAGCACACTAGAAATTGATAAAATTCAAGAATCTAGCATTGAGGATACAAAAAAATTTCTCTTTAAAACTCACGATAATTTACTAATAGAATCTGTAAGCATGATTGATAAAAATCTACATACTGTTTGTATCTCATCTCAGGTGGGATGTAATGTAGACTGTAAATTTTGTGCAACCGGCATAATGGGTCTTAAAAGAAATCTATCATGTGGAGAAATATTAGATCAGATTGTGCAAATTAAAAAATATAGAAAAGAAGCAATAACCAATATTGTTTATATGGGTATGGGGGAGCCATTTCTTAATTATAATGAAGTGATAAAATCTGCTGATATTATTCATGATCCTCATGGAATGAATCTTGGTAGAAAAAAAATTACAATTTCGACCTCTGGAATTGTTCCGAAAATCAAGCAATTTATTTCTGAATGCCAGCCATACAAATTGGCTATTTCATTAAATGCAACCACTGATGATGTCCGAACTAAAATTATACCAATCAATAAAAAGTGGGACATAAAAATGATACTAAATGAAATCAAAAAAATGCCTACAAATAATAAAAATATGATTATGCTTGAGTATGTTTTGTTAAATGGAGTTAATGATACCATTGAAGATGCTACTAGATTATCAAACATTGCAAATGATTTACATTGTAAAGTTAATGTTATCCCATTTAATGAGATAGGGAATGAATATAAACGACCAGATGAAGATACAATAAATCAATTCCTTAAAGTATTATATCAAAATCAAAAAAATTATCAAACTCTTGTTAGATGGAGTAAGGGTGTGGATATTGATGCTGCATGCGGACAGCTCTCAACAAAAAACTGATGGTTGGTAATTATGCTAAATATCTTAAAGAGCAAATTGATGGAAAATCTCCATCGATTGGTGTTGTATTAGGGTCGGGTCTCAATTGTATCTCTAATTCACTTAACAATAAGGCTGTTATTCCTTATTCTGAAATTCCATCATTTCAAAATACAAGTGTTGAGGGGCATCCTGGAGAGTTTATTGTTGGAGATATTACCAATTCAGAAAAATCAGCAATATTTGCAAATGGCCGTTTTCACTTATATGAGGGATTAGCATATAATAATACCTATATGATTATAGACATTTTTAAAGAGATAGGTTGCCAAGCAGTTATTATTACTAATTCATCTGGATGTTTAGATGATTCTTGGGCTCCTGGTGACTTAATGATTATTGATTCTCATATCGATTTCACATTTAGAGGTTCATATGAAGTAGAAGATAAAAAGTCTGGGAATGCATATTATAATGCATATTTGACTAATTTAGCTGAAAGTGAAATGATTAATAATAATATTGCTTATCACTTTGGTACCTATGGATGGACTATGGGACCGACATATGAAACTGAAAGTGAAATAAAAATGATGAAAAATCATCATATTAAAGCTGTTGGGATGTCCACGGTCCCCGAAATTAATAGGGCACATGAATTAAAGCTCCCTCTACTTGCTATAGCTTGTTTAACAAATTATGCGGTTGGCATTTCTAAAAATCCACTAACACATGAAGAGGTTGTTCAAGAAGCAGAAAAGGCGGCCAATAAATTTGCAAATGTCATATTATCAATAATTAAAAAAATAAAGCTACCTGCAATTAATCTCTGATTGCTTATCTAGAACTGGATTACTTGAAAACCATACGCTATCCCAGCTTGGATTAAATATCAATAGCATTTCCCCGCCTTGATTAACTATTTTTAGCGGACTCTTTATATTATTGATGTGGAATGCATAAAAAGCTGCTGCTACAGATCCAGATCCACATGAAAGCATTATTTTTTCAATTCCTTTTTCATAGGTTATAACTGAAATTTTATTAGAATGTTTAATTCTTAAAAAATTAACATTAGTCCCTGAAGGGTGGAATGTTTCGTGGTATCTAATCTTTTGTGCAATATTATAAAGCTCATTAGTATTATTTATGGTAGAGTTCGTTACAAAATGCTTCGCTCCAGAATTAACCTGTCTTCCGATATGTGAATGAATTTCTATTTCTTCTGTTTTGAAGATGGGCCTTTTCATCCCAAGAAAAATAGTTGAACCCTCAAATTTAATTTTATGAATTCCATCACCAGCTTGTAATGTTAAATGATTAAAGGAATGATTTAAACTTAATAATAAATTGATTACACATAGGGTGCCATTAGCGCAGAGTGTCTCCCATGTTCCATCATTGTTGTAATATTCTATGGAAAAATCATGTTTAGAATCAAATCTATCTACAATAAGCAATCCATCATCCTTGCCTTGCGTTTCATAATCGCAGATGTATGGAATTGATGAAGCATTAATATCCATCTTGATTTCATCTTTGAATATTAAGGTAAATGAGTTACCATTACAATTTGACCTATATATTTTTTGTTTATCCATTGGTATATCTTCCAATAATCATTGATATAGAATAGACAGCTAAAAATGATAAAATCAGAAATATTGGGTTGATTTTTTTGGATGTATTTTGATAAAAATAATAAATAATTGATAGGCTAATTAATAGAGTAACTAAAATTAATTTATATTTAAATATTGGAAATGAAATCCAAAATTGATTGCTTATTAACATAATGAAACCTGTTAAAACTAATATTAATAAAATAATATTGTAGTACTGAATGAGTTTTTTACTTAGTGGGCTATTTTTGTCATTATCTTGTAGAATATGTCCAATTGCTGACAGGATAAATAGAAGTAATACAATATTTGCACTCCATATATGTATATACTCTATATAGAAGGACATCGCCTATCTTTCTAAAATAATATTTATCAATAAGATTATATCAAGCAGGTCTATAGTGCCATTACTGTCTAGATCTGAGGCACATATTTCACTTGCATTAGGTTCATATAAATTGAGGATAAAATTAATTTGTAAAATAATATCAGATACATCAATCATCAAATCACCATTGATATCTCCAAAGTCACAAAAAGGGATAAAAAGAAAATAGCCTGTTCGTTGTGGATTGCCCTTGTATGTTGACCAATATGAGTCAGGTGTACCATAATCCTTAATATCAAAAATATTAATAGAGAGACTAGTGCCAGCAAGAATCTCTAAATCATTATCACCGTCGATATCATTTATTGTAGGGCTGCTGTAATAGGAAAATGGATATTCAATGGGCATGTGGTTATATGAATTGCCATTGAGCTGAATTGCATGCATCTCCCCATTATCTGTCCCAAAAATAATTTCTGGATGAGAATCATAATTTAAATCAGAAAATACAATAGATTCAGAGATGTTACTCCCAATAAACTGAGGGAAATTAATGTGTTGATTTCCATTGGTATCTAGTACATATAGATATCCCTCATCATCACCAAAAACTATATAGCAATTATTTAAATAATTTAATATGGATGGGGAGGTACTTACATCACCCTCTGCCTCAAATGAAAAATGTAGAGAACCATCTGAATTAATAGAGTATAAAAAATTATCGTTACTACCAGCTATGATTGTAATATTTCCATTAATGTCAAGAATAGCAGGAGAGCTATGTATTTTCCCATTTGTTTCAAAAGGGAACCCATCAGCTACTGATCCATCATCAAGTATTAAATAAATATTATCGCTATCTGTACCAAACACGATATCATCTTTTCCATTATTGTTAAAATCTGCAAGAGAAGCGCCTTTCTTAATTTTTTCTCCAATAAGGATTGGAAATCCCAATACAGGTGTCATATCATGGTTAAACGCAAATAGTTTTCTGCCATCACCCCCAGAGAATCCTCCAATAATCACTTCAAGTTCATCATCATCATCAATATTGCCAATTACAGGGCTTCCTATAAGAAAACTTTCACAATTAACTGAGCCATTAAATCCCATACTATCAAAAAAATATAGGTGCTTATCGCTCGAAGAAAATACAAAGTCATTATGCCCATCCAAATCCATATCCGCCATCGCAGGAGACCCCCATATCTGATCCTCTGTTTCATATGGATATACATTATTTTCTATTTGCTGTCCTGAAATATCAAAAGCTCTAATAACTCCATCATAATCACCAAAAATTATTTCACTCTGAGAATCCTGATTCACATCAACTAATACTGGTGAAGCGCTAACAGGAAAACTTGTTTCATAAGGGAAGCCACTTTGATTGAGACTTATATCAATATGAAATGTATATGTATCATTATAAAATAAAAGGTCATTCCCTTGAATATATTCAGCATCAATTTCAAACATAAGGGCAGCGGGGCCTAAAGTAATTGATTCATCTATAATAATTTCAGAAAATTGTGAAAAAGTACTCTCCCCTCCATAAACATCACCAAATGAAAGAACTGGATTAGGTATGTCTATAGCTTCATCAGTAAATAAGGTACCTGTAACTGCATATGCAAGTACATCATCGGAAATATTATTGATATTAAATTCAAGATTAACAGACTCTCCTGGATTAATAATACCATCACTATCAGAATCATTACTAGTGCCAATATAGTTACCATAAAGCACTAAATTCAAAACAGTAAACTCGATTGTTGAATCTGCAGGCCCAATATTGGTGATATTGACCCCACCCAGTGAATTATCGCTTAGGAATGATGATGGATTCGTGGAATCATTAAATTGGGTTCTTCCAACATCAGCACTAAATACAGCTAACCCAAAATTACCATTTGAGTTAGATGTCCCACCTACCCTATAAACATATAGCTCATCTGGAGGGCCATTTGCATTCCCTTGACCATTATAGACATCATTTACTCGATATATCACGATTCCTTGATCATTTCCTGGAGCATATGTATCATATATCCCTGATTGGGTTCTGTACTCCAATACAAAATATTCATTTGGGTTAGAAGAATCTACGCGGTATGCATTATTGTCTGGTTCACCAAGAGGATTGAGTGTGTAAGTGCCTCCTTGAGAGGCATCTTGAAGTTCTATCCAATCAAAATATCTGTACTTAATATATGCGCTCGGCCATTGCGGAATATCTGATGTTGCATCCATTACATCCCAGCCTCCTACTGCTACTGGAGCGACATCATCCCAATAATGATATAGGTCTGGCGCACCCAAAGAATGGCCAAACTCATGACATAGAGTGCCAACTGAAAAATATGGGCCAGATGACAAATTAAAATTATAGTCCCAGACTCTTTTATCATTTATATATGATTCAACACTATACAATGCCCATCTGTGTGGCCATAATAAATCTGCCCACCCTCCGGGAAAACCACTAACAAGAAAAGTAACATTATCTACATAATCATCACCATCAGCATCAATAATGAGACTGTCAGGGACTTCATCTGCAATATAAGTAATTGCATTTTGAAGCAGTGTGTGCTCACGCTCAGTTCTCTCAGATTCTGTGTATCCATTTGTATTTGTTGTAGCATTATATGGTTGATAATAACTTCTTGGATGCTGATCTTGATATGAAATATTGACATCCATGTCACACTCTGGATAATGGATGGTATTAACTGTCAGTAACTCATATGATACCTCATAAAAATAATGCTTCATTGAGGGTCCATTTTCACTATTAAAAGGAATATCATAAATTGATCTAGGAGTATTAAACTCCTCTTCATCAGAGAATCTAATAAATACATTTAAATTGTTTACGATGCCAGTTGTTGGGGTATCTCTTGTTGCAATGTTATTCCACCAGTTATTTCGCCTATCAAGATACTGCTCTTTCGAAATTATTACTCCGGGATATAGGCCTTGATATGCTGGGTTTATATCAGAATCTGCTCGTTCTGTAGTTGGCACGATATTATTATTGAAATTTTTTGCATAATAGTAGTATCCATCCTCTTGACTTTGGATTATAGTATATCCATTTTTATCATGAAGATAATTATAAAATTCATCTCCAGATGCAAAACAATGAAGGATACTGCCATCTGGCTGATTTAAAGTTACTGGAATATCTTTGAGATACGCTCCATATGCCACTGTAACCAGCAATAAAAACTTTACTAGATTTTTGTTTATGTTGATTAATAATTTCAAGTTACATTATCCAATAGCTAATTATTATAGATAATCTAATGCAAACTATTTCAAAAAGAGAATTATTTATTGCAGGCTGGAAAATTTTTAAACATAATATTAATTTCCTAGTCAATATAGGAATCCTAATGTTCTGCATGCAGGTTTTTATTCCGATGGTGCTTGATTCTATGTTTGACGTTCAAAACGCTCAATTTTTTATTTACAAATTATGCTACTGGGTCCTAACTACTGGCCTAACATTAGGGATAATTGTTCAGTTTTTATCTATTATTAGAGATGAGGGTGAAGGGAATATTAATGATATTGTAAATTACTTTCACAAGCTACCAGCTAGTTGCATAGGCAGCATTATGATTACCCTAATATTCGTTGGAATTGGTGTCGTTATCCTTTTTCTTTTTGGTGTAATATCAGATTTTAATTTTAATAATATTGATGATTTAACTTGGAGTATTCTAAGTTCAAAACTCATTGTTGGTATTATAGGTTATGTTGTGATTGTAACCTATCTATCTATTAAAAGTCATTTTTTTATTTATTATATTGTTGATAAGGATATGGGGCCAATCGATGCAGTTAAAAGCAGCCTTCTAGCTACTAATGGATATGAAACAGATCTTTTTGTAGTGTGGATAGCGCTTGCGATATTGAACTTTCTAGGCATTATTTTATTTGGATTAGGGTTGCTATTTTCATTACCCTACTCAATTTTAGTGTTATCGGTATTATATAATAAATATTTTAGCAAATATACTAAATAGGGTTATTGTAAAAATATTTACAGGAGATGAATGAAAAAAAAATTAAATAAAATACAATTTGAAGTCACGCAGAATTGTTCAACAGAACCTCCTTTCCAAAATGAATATTGGGATAATAAAGAGGATGGAATATATGTAGATATAATTTCTGGAAAACCTCTGTTCTGCTCAATTCATAAATATGACTCAGGAACTGGATGGCCTTCGTTTTTTAATATTATAGATGATGATGATATAAAAAAGAGTGATGACTATGATCTTGGATATAAAAGAACAGAGCTAAAATCTACATCATCTAATGCGCACCTTGGGCACCTATTTAATGATGGTCCTAATCCAACGGGCATGAGATACTGTATTAATTCAGCATCACTAAAATTTATTAAATATGATGATTTAGATGATGAAGGGTTAGGTGAATACAAAAAAATATTTAATCAATAAACTAATATGATAATCTAATTAGAATAGGTCTGTGATCTGATACCATGGCATCATAGTCGTCCCAGCTATTAAAATTTAAATCAATAAGCACTGTTTCTATTGTCGAACTTTCTTTATTAAATGATGCTGAAAGCTCTGTACTTAAAAAAATATGATCGATATGGCTTGGGTACCCCGGGTAGGACCAATAATCTGAGTGCCCCTGGGCGATATCCATATCTGCAATAATATAATTCGTCTGGTCATCTAAGAAGATATTAAATGCATTTTCAGATTCTGTGTCCGTTAGCGAATCATTTAAATCCCCAATTATAATTACTTTTTTGTTACTTAAATTATTTGCTACATATTCATGTAGCTTGATCCCGGCTTGTTGACGACGCTCAAAGTCACCATCATCATCGCAACATTTAAAATGATTGTTAATAATATATAGGCTGTCTCCATTCCATAGCATAGTAAGAATTAATGGGGACCGAGGGAAATCATAATCATTATTATATATCTCCGTTGCTGAAATAAATTCAAGGTTGCTATTTTCCTTATAAAAAAACAAGGTGCTCATTACCTCATTTTCTTCAATAACAAAATCATACAAATTTAATTTCTCACTAAGAATTGTCAATGCCTCGGAGGTTATATCCGAAGGCATTTCCTGCAAGCCAACTATGTCTGGCTCCAGGCTATTGATTAAGTCGCTCGCATGGTCTATGGTATTGTGTCCAGATTTAGGGAAATTTTCTATATTCCAGCTCATGACTGAAATATCTGTACACTCTTCAAATGTTATCATTTGATTATTATATACATTATGGCCATCCTCATCAGAAATGATAATATCTGATATACAATCAAGATTAATTGTCTCATCTTCAGAAGATAGATTTAATAATATTCCAGTACCTGATGAAATAGCTAATCCAGAGAATGAAAATCCAAGTACTACGCTGTCAGAATATAATATATTAAAACCATTAGCCGCAGCTTGACCTCCATATGCGCTGTCTATACAAGCATTATGATTAAATTGGAATCCAGAAATATTGACTTCGCTGTTGTATACCATAGATATACAATTAGGGCTATCTATTATAGTATAGTTATTTTCTGTATCAACAGGGGTATCGCATGAAGAAAATACAAAAATTAAATTCATACAGTAAAATATTATGTGTTTATTTGATATTATCTTTTTAATCATGATTTATTTTATAATATATTAGTGTAAATATAAACAATTTATTATGATACGAAAATCATCAATACTAATAACAGGTGCATGCGGTGAAGTTGGAGCTGAGCTAATTAAATCATTCTCTAATCAAGAAAATATTCATATCCTGACATTAGATCTTCACCCGTTAGATGATGATATCGCTAAGATGGTTAATCGCCACATAGTTGGAAATATCCTTGATGGAAATATTCTTGAACAAATCAACCTTGAATTTGAAATTAAAGAGATATATCACCTTGCTGCTGTTTTAAGTACAAGGGCAGAAATTGCACCAAAAATAGCTCATGATGTGAATGTAAATGGGAGTATAAATTTTCTTGAACTCGCTGTACGGCAAGCGAAAACTCAAAACAGACCCATAAAATTTTTCTTTCCTAGTTCGATAGCTGTGTACGGAGTAGATAAAAAAGATAGTTTGTATAGCGAGCACCAGTGCCTCAATCCAATTACAATATATGGTTCCAATAAACTGTATATAGAAAAGCTAGGTTTATACTACTCAAAATATTACGAACAAATTGCAAATAATAATCAATTTGTTGATTTTAGAAGCTTAAGATTCCCAGGGCTGATTAGTCCTCGAACTATCCCATCTGGTGGTACTAGTGATTTTATTCCTGAGATGTGGCACAGCATCAGTAAACATAATCACTATGAATGTTTTGTTAAACCTGAGACAAGGCTACCTTTTATAGCAATGTCTGATGCAATTCAAGGCGTTAAAGACCTCATGAAAATCAGCTCAGAGGATTATAAAAACATAAAGCATAGAATTTACAATGTGACATCTTTTAACCCCTCTGCAGAAGAATTTTTTAATGTTATAAAAATTCATTTTAAAAATGCAGAAATTAGCTATAAAATTAATGAAGTGCGTCAGGGTATTGTCGATAGTTGGCCAAGTAATATCGATGATTCAAAGGCCAGAGATGAGTGGGGGTGGGACCCTAGTTATGATTTGAATAATATCGTTAATAGCTATCTTATTTAGGAAAATAACGATGAAAAATAGTGTAGAATATTATAAATGAAAACCATCAATAAAAATTTAACATCAATACTGCAAGATATAAAAGATTCAGGTCTATATAAAGAAGAAAGATGTATCCAATCTTCACAATCATCTAATATTATAGTTGATAGCAATGAAGTAATTAATTTTTGCGCCAATAATTATTTAGGGTTATCTAATCACCCCACCATTATAAAAGCTGCAAAACAAGGACTTGAGGATTGGGGTTTTGGATTAAGTTCAGTAAGATTTATTTGTGGTACACAGGTAATACACAAAGAGCTGGAAAAGTTAATATCTGATTTTCTAGGTGTAGAAGATACTATACTATACACATCATGCTTCGATGCAAATGGAGGGCTTTTTGAGACTTTATTTGACAAAAATGATTGTATTATATCAGATGCGTTAAATCATGCTAGCATCATTGATGGGGTGAGATTGTCAAAAGCTAAAAGATGTGTTTATCCAAATAGTAATATGGACGAGCTAGAAAAACTGTTAATTCAACATCAAGATTCAAGATATAGATTGATTACAACTGACGGAGTCTTTTCAATGGATGGCTTTGTTGCTAAATTAGATGAAATATGTATACTAGCAGATAAATATGACGCTCTAGTTCATGTTGATGATTCACATGCCACTGGATTTTTTGGGGAAAATGGAAGGGGCTCGATAGAGTTTCATAATGTAATGGATAAAGTTGATATTATTACATCAACATTTGGGAAGGCAATGGGTGGCGCATCAGGAGGATTCACCTCATCTTCATCAAAGATAGTAGATATGCTAAGGCAACGCTCTAGACCATATTTATTTAGTAACTCACTATCCCCCTCTATTGTCTCTGCGTCAATTGCAGCTATCAACCTGATTATTAATGATAATTCTATATTAAATAAATTACATTCAAATACTAATTATTTTAGAAATAGAATCAAGGACATAGGGTATACCATAAAGGAAGGGACGCATCCTATAGTACCCATAATGCTTGGTGATGCAAAATTAGCACAGAACCTTTCAACTATGATGCTCAAAGATGGTATATATGTTATTGGATTTTCATTTCCAGTGGTCCCAAAAGATGAGGCAAGAATAAGAGTCCAAATTAGTGCATCACACACTACAGAGGATATTAATTCTGCTATTGGTGCTTTTGAAAAAGCAGGTAAAAGTCTAAAAATTATTTAAATTGAGTTGTTAATCCACTTCCAACTGAGATAACACCATTATCAAGATACTGTATTCCAATATTTATAATAGACTCCTTGACTTTAATTCTGGTGCCTACTCCAAAATTAGATAATAGTGTGTTTGACCCATCACCATCAGCTAGATACAAATTCTTACCAAGTAGAATACTAACGTGATTATCAATATTAAGATCTAGTGCGATAATTACTGCATCATCATGTTTATTATGATATATATAATCAAAGAATAGCTTATACGGTGCATGAGAAGGATTGAAGTGGCTGCTGATTTTAATATCCCAAGAGATATCATTTTCTATATTTGAAAAATTTTCTAATGTATGTACATAATCTTCAAGAGAGCATCCCATAGAAAGTTTATTATTATAGAAAAATTTTATAAATCCAATATTATAAATAAAAGCTGATTGTCTATATTCTCCAATCCATGAAAATAAATAATCAATTGATGCCCCTAATGTAAAATCATTATCATTATTCTGTAAAATAGAAAAATTTACACTCTGTTCATTGGCCTCGAAATCTTCTGATGCATCTGTCAACTCTCCATAATTTAATATTCTTATGTGATAGGAAAGCTCAAGATTATTGAAAGGATGGCTGACATGCAGTGTTTTATAAATAATGTCTCCGGGAAATGATACAACTCCCAAACTATATACATTTCTACTAAAATCTGAGTCTCTTTTGACGTGGTTAATGAATGAACCTGAATTCATCATTGAAAAATTACTTATATTGTCTGAAACAGAAATTAACTCACCCGATAAGCAAAATGATAATGTAAATATAAGTGTCAGTAAAAGATTCATAGTATTCTAAAGCATATTATGTGGATCCATGTCAAATTTTATATTGATATTTTTATAACCTTTATTAATTATATTGGTTCCAGTTTTAAATGTAATACCAATATGCTCCTGAATTTCCATAGGATTATTTTTATTTGCAATAATTAGAGTAGTGAATCTCCATTTATTTTTTATTTTTGATAAGGGAGCTTCAGATGGTCCTAGTACTCTTACAAAATTTTTATTACATAATTTTTTTGTTATCATTTTTGCAATTTTATATGTCCCATCATAATCCTTTCCCGTGAAGGTAACTCTACATAGCCGCCCAAAAGGTGGATACATCAACTCTTGTCTTTCTGATAGATTATAAGAATAGAAATCTGAGGATTTATTATTGATAGCATATTGTAGATTATTATCCCAGGGATTATATGTCTGTATAATAGCCCTCCCTTGTTTATCTCGTCTTCCTGATCTTCCTATAACTTGAGAAATTATCTGATAGGTTTTCTCTCCTGCTCTAAAATCTGGAATAAACATTCCATAGTCTGCATTAATCACTCCAACGAGCTGCACATTATCAAAATCTAAGCCTTTTGAAATCATTTGAGTGCCAATTAGTATATCAATCTTACCACATTCAAAATCATTAAGGATGGAATAGAGATGAGATTTTTTTTGTATACTATCTGAATCGATTCTTTGAATTTTTGCTTTTGGTATATTTTTTTCTAATATTTCTTGAACTTTTTCAGTTCCATATCCCTTCAAAATAATTTCATCATTATCATCGGTATTTGTATTATAATCAAATGGTATGTGGTGGTCACAATAATGACACATTAGTTTATTCATAGAACTATGAAAAGATAAAGGAATACTACAATTTTTACACTGTACCGAATCATTTTGAGATTTAGAGTATACCGTAGAAGCATATCCTCTTCTATTATTCAAAAGAAGACATTGTTTATTTTCAGCTAAGGTTTCTTTAATGGCTTTCATTAGCTGAGGACTGATAATTCTATCATTTAGATCTTTATTGTAGGGATTCAGTAAATCTACAAGCTCTATGACAGGAGATTTTGACTTATAATATTTTTCATTTAGATTTAATAGTTCAATCTTATTGATGAGTGTATTATGATAGCTCTCAATCGATGGTGTTGCGCTGGTTAACAGGGTGGGGCAATTAGAAAATTTTGATCTTACGAGCGCTATATCTCTTGCATTATAAAACGGCTTGGGTGAATCTTGTTTATATGACCCGTCTTGCTCCTCATCAACTATAATTAACCCTAAATTTTGTAAGGGTGCAAAAATACAGCTCCTTGCTCCAACAATAATTTTACATGATCCACTGTTAATTCTCTTAATCGTTTCATGCTTTTCCTTTCTTGTCATTTTACTATGCCAAATTGATACTATATCTCCAAAATACTTGATAAATCTTTGCTTCATTTGTGCAGTTAATATAATTTCAGGGATTAGTACTATCACTGTCCTTCCTAGCGTAATTGTATCCTGAGCAAGTTTAACATAAATTTCTGTTTTTCCACTTCCAGGAATACCATTAAGAAGAAAGCTTTTATGATTTTTATCTCGAATAAAAGGAATAATATTATTAAAAACTTTTTGCTGAGCAGGAGATAGTATTATGTCATTTGATTTATATTCAATTTTATATTCATATTCAGAAGGATACTCCCTTACAATAATTTTTTTCTTTACCAACTTATCTATCCAGTAGTATATATTTTTTATAGATTTTTTTAATGTAGATGAGGCTATGGGTTTGGAGTTAACTTCTAGTTTATTTATCAGTGATTGCTCAGTTTTGCTGATATTAGTATTTGTGATAACTTCTAGATAGTTATCAACTAAAGATATATGTAGCTTTTTACTACTAAAATTTTCTTTATAAAATGAAACAGGCAGCGCAGATTTTATACATAATCCAAGTGGAGCCATATAATATTTTGACATCCATATTATAGTTTTCCATAAATTTTTTGAAATGCTGAAGGTATCAGTGTTAATGGAATCAATGTGGTTCAGATTTCCTTTGTAGTGGGTAGAATTAGATAAGGAAATAACATACCCTATTGCTATATTCTGTCTAAATTTTGCATTGACAGCACTTCCAATAATAACTTTATTAATTAATTTTTCTGGAATTTTATATGTAAAAGACTTAAAACTTGCAATAGGAAAAACAATTTGTGCATACATATAATAAATTAATCTTCTTCAGCTACAACCTTTAATTTTATTTTTGCAGTTATTTCATCACCAAAATTAATATGTGCAAAATGATTGCCAAGAGATTTTATGGCATCATCTAAAGTAATATGTTTTTTTTCTACGTTAAAACCTTTTTGAGCTAGATCATCTGAAATCATTTGAGTAGTGACCGAACCAAATAATTTTTCATCTTCTCCCGCTTTCACTGCAAAGGTTAGTTTTAGACTATTGAGCTTATCAGCAATTAACTGGAGGCCCTTTTTAGATTTAGCCTCTTTCATTTCTTTTAGTTCAATTTCATTTTTTACTGATAACATTGAGGATTTTGTAGCTAATACAGCTAACCCCTGTGGAAGAAGATAGTTTCGTCCAAAACCAGCTTTTACAGTAACTATATCGCCTGCCTCACCTAATGTTTCTACTGCTTGTTTTAATATAACTTTCATGATTTCTCCTAAATCTATATATTTCGTGGGTCATTAACATATGGAAGTAATGCAATGTTTCTTGCTTTTTTTATTTCTTTAGTAATTAACCTCTGATATTTTGATGATACTCCAGTTACAAATCCAGGAATAATTTTTCCCTGCTCTGTTAAAAACTTTTTTAAGAATTTATATTCTTTGTAATTAATTTTACTTATTAATTTAGGATCTTCCTTGAAGGGACATATTTTTCTATTATTTGTTAGTGCCATTTTATTCCTCACTCTCTTCTTTACTTGATTCTTCTTCAGAGCTATCTTCCTCAGAATTGTCATTGTTCTGCTCTTCATTTTCAACAGTATCATTACTCTTAGACTCAGGCTGTATATCATCTGTAGCCGTGTCATCATCTGCCGATTTTACATTGTCTTTTTTTTCCTTTTCCTCTACAGGTTTTTCTGAAGGAGAATCCTCTGATTTTTCTCCTGTAATTTGATCATCCAGACTTCTTGCTTCTTTCTGTAAATCAGAGTCAGAAATTTTAGTTGTCAAATGAGCTAATATATTTGGATTAATTTCAAGATCCGTTGAAATAGTATTTATATTCTTTCCATCAGACTCAAACTGTACTAGAACATATGTGCCATATTTCTGCTTATCAATATGGTATGCCAATTTCTTTTTTCCCCAGACTTGTGTGCAAACAACATTAGATGCATTACTGGTAAAAACCGTTTCAACAGATAAAATTATATCTTTTAACCTTCCTGCCTCTAATGCGGGGTGCACTATATATAAAGTTTCATAATAATTCATTAATTCAATCTCCTTCTTAAGACAATGCTTTTAGCAATGGTGCAATTACAAGAGCAACCACTGAAATTAGCTTGATTAAAATATTTAATGATGGTCCAGAAGTGTCCTTAAAGGGGTCCCCGACAGTGTCGCCAACTACAGAAGCCTTGTGTGCCTCTGTACCTTTTCCACCTTGCTCTTCAATCATTTTTTTGGCATTATCCCATGCTCCGCCAGAGTTAGATTGAAAAATAGCCATTAAAACTCCTGTTACCGTTACACCTGCAATTAAACCTCCTAGCATTTCTTTGCCACCCACAAAGCCAACTAATACTGGTACAATAATTGCCAATAATCCCGGCTTAATCATTTCCCTGATTGATGCCTGAGTAGAAATTTCAACACATTTATCATATTCTGCCTTACCATCTGCTGCATGAAATATCTGTTTATCTTCTTCAGATGCATTGCTCATATCCGCGTTATTTTTTTTCATAACTTCCAATGCTGCTTTTAACTCAGGAATATCAGCAAATTGCCTTCTTACCTCAGTAATCATATCCATAGCAGCGCGTCCTACAGCATCCATTGATAAAGCAGAAAAAACAAATGGTAGCATTCCTCCAAGTAATAATCCGCCCATAACAATTGGCTGAGCAATATTAATAGCCTCTAGACCACTTTGCTGCATAAACGCTGCAAATAATGCTAGGGCTGTCAATGCTGCTGATGCTATTGCGAATCCTTTTCCTATCGCGGCGGTAGTGTTCCCAACTGCATCTAGTTTATCAGTGCGTTCTCTTACCTCAGGAGGAAGTTCAGACATTTCAGCTATCCCACCAGCATTATCAGAAATTGGACCATAAGCATCTACAGCTAGCTGTATTCCAGTGTTGGCAAGCATTCCTACGGCCGCTATTGCTATGCCATAAAGGCCTGCAAAATGATGCGCAAGCATCATCGCTGCTGTGATCAGAATTATAGGTATCGCTGTTGACATCATCCCTACGCCCAATCCAGCAATGATATTGGTTGCAGAACCAGTTTCAGATTGTTCAACAATGGATGTTACAGGAGGTGTACCTGTACCTGTATAGTACTCAGTAATTTTACCAACGCCGAGTCCGGCTAATAATCCTGCAATCGTGGCCCAAAATACTCCTAATGCAGTGTATGTTGTATCTCCATGTGTCCATGACTCAGGGAGTAAATTAGTTATAATAAAATATGATGCAACAACCATAAAAAAGGCAGATATAAATTCTCCCATATTTAGTGCCTTATGAGGGCTTCCTCCATCTTTTACCTTAACAAAAAATGTTCCGATAATGGACATGATAATTCCTGTTGCTGCTAAATATAGAGGTAATAATACTGCTTGCGTCTCCATGAGTGTGGTCCCATCAGGTAATGTAATCCCTATAAATAAAGCACCTAGAACCATAGTTGCAATTATTGAGCCAACATAGGACTCAAATAAATCTGCG
>CAYNPP010000004.1:27771-28933 GCA_964399095.1 uncultured bacterium
CCCAACATTATCTCCTACATTATCAGCAATAGTTGCAGGATTTAATGGATGATCCTCTGGGATTCCAGCTTCTACTTTTCCAACAAGATCAGCACCCACATCAGCTGCTTTGGTGTAGATTCCCCCGCCGACTCTTGCAAATAGGGCAATGGATGAGGCTCCAAGTGAAAAACCCGCTAAAACATTTAGTACCTGATCCATATTGTTTGGAAAGTGTGAGCTATAAAATAAAAATAAGGATGATAAACCTAGCACACCTAATCCAACAACACCAAGCCCCATAACAGAGCCTCCCGCAAATGCAACTTCTAGCCCTTGCCCTAACGATGTTCTTGCTGCATGAGTTGTTCGTACATTTGCTTTTGTTGCAACAATCATACCAATAAATCCTGCTAAACCTGAACAAACTGCCCCTACTACAAACGACAGTGCTAGTAGTGGACTACCTGTGCCTGCTGCAGCTTCAGCATTTCCTTTAAATACTAAAAGTATTGCAACTGCTACTACAAAGATAGATAAGACTCTATACTCTGCCTTTAAGAACGCCATAGCTCCTTTTGATATGTGCTCTGCAATACTTTGCATTTTTGCATCACCGGCATCTTGTTTGGATACCCATGAATTTTTATAAAACACAAAAAGTAGTGCTAAAATACCAAATAGCGGTAAAAAAGTTTCACTTATTATCATTATCATTTTCTCCTTCAATTATTCCATTATATTTATTCATTGTTTCACTAATACTATTATTCAAATAAAAATCTATTGAATCTGCTGCTTTTAAAAGCATTTCTTCTATTTTATTGTTACAGGTAACTGGGAATGGTGTCAAAACATAATGCTCTGATGGCCTCATGGATGCATCGCTTAATCCGATTCCTATTTTTAATCTATCAAACTTGTCAGTCTCAAGCTGATAAATTATTGATTCAATCCCTTTATGGCCTCCAGCCCCACCACTTTCTCTAAATCTCATTTGACCTAGAAATAAATCAATGTCATCGTAAATAACTAAAAATTCAGATTGGTTGTGATGGCGAAAGAGATCTTTTATCGCCAGTCCACTATGATTCATAAAGGTTGTAGGTTTTGCAAAAATCATATCATCACTTTTAGCATAGATATAATCACCATAACCAGACTTCCATTTCAAAGAACGTTG
>CAYNPP010000005.1:0-18213 GCA_964399095.1 uncultured bacterium
AATTTCTTTATACAAATAGAATTAAATCTAATTATCATTTAAGAGAAAAAGAAACATTTAAAGATATTGTTTCCTTGCCCTCAGGATATACATATGCAGCAACATCTATATTTATACCTTTTTTTTCAAGGTAAATCACATCAATTACTGATGCGATTCTATTAATCAGAAGTCCTGCTATTGCAAATTCAGCAAACTTTTCAGAGATTATGCTGTTCTCTCTCATGTCATTGAATTTATTTCTATTTTCAGTTGTATTCCAGTCCCAGAAATATCCATCTTCTGCATCATACGTATCTTCAAAATAATTATTATTATGATGTCGCATCATATCCTCATTAAAGTCAATCACTGAGTCGTAGTTTGACATATCAACTACAAAGCTATAGCTCTTATCCTCCATATTTGCTCCAGCGTGTAATTCTGCAAAACCTGAATAGCTATCTATGTAATATTTATTAAAACTTTTACCAAGAAACAGCATCCCCCAAACAGCAATTTCAGAGTACATGAACATCTTTGCTCTAGAGTCTTCCCCCAGGCTCTTTTCACCTAGCCCTGGGATAGCCATTGATTTAATGACATTGCTCCCAAAAACTGAGCTAATCAAGAAAAATAGTGTGATTAATCTAATCTTATACATAATCTTCATATTTAATACTTTTAAACATAGATAAAATAATACCAACAATCATTAAATAGATAAAAATATCTCCATACCTAACATAAAATGTTTTATAGCTATTGGGATAAATGTTTGCGACTATTGATCCCTCCTTATTTAAGTCAATATGATGCTGAATGTTCCCAAACTGATCTATGACCATTGATATCCCTGTGTTGGCGCATCTTATAACTGGCTTTCTTGTTTCTATTGCTCTGTATATTACTCTTGATGAGTGCTGCTGTGGCTCTGGTGCAGTTTCATACCACCCATCATTTACGACATATACTAAAAAATTCGCTCCTTCTGCTGTGAATTTCCTTGAAAGGGATGGAAAGATAGACTCCATGCAAATTAGAGATGCAAATTTATTGTTGTTGATATCAAATAATTTAAAATCATTCCCATGAGAAAAATTACCCAGTCCAAAATTAAAATAGCTCATTGAGGAAATAAAATCTGAAAGAGGCACATACTCAGCCCCTGGTACAAGTCTAATCTTATGGTAGTAGTCAATAATCCCTTCTTTGTTAAAATAGCCCACTGAATTATAGTGCTCTATATTTTCTTTTTTTCTTTCATAGAAAGGAATTCCAGCGATTAAACTAGCTTTACTATTCTGAAGCATATCTACAATTCTGTTGTAATTGTATTTATCGTTTTGCAGCACATGGGATGTGGTGCTAGTTTCAGGCCAAATAATAAGATCTACAGAAGAATCTAAATAAGTTGTTGTCTGATTTATTATCTTAGTGACAACTCTATTCTGAGATCCTCTTGACCATTTCTCTGATAAATGAATATTTGGTTGAATTGATAATACTCTAATAGATGTATCTGTATTTTCTGAATGTGAGCTGATTATAGCATAACCAGATAAAATTGGAAACATGAAGATAGCCAAGCACTTAGCTAGAGACTCTGTATTTCGATCGGATATTAATTTATAAATAGAAATATTTAGAAGAACTATCCAAAAAGATATGACGTACATCCCTGTGTACTCTGCATTCTGAATAAGTAAATGATACTCCAACTGAGTGTTGGCTATTGACGTCCATGGAAAGCCAAGAGTTCCAATCCCTCTTAGATATTCAATTGAGGCCCATACAGCAGGGAACAGTATCAAAGAAGAGCCCCTTCTATTTAATGAGCACCAAATGATGAAAGTTATAATTGAACAACTAGAAAGAATTATAACAGACAGTATCATTGTAAAGAATGCTATCGATTGAGATGTTCCAATATTAAACGCGAGCCAATAGACAACCGTTAAATTGTAAAACAAACCCCATAGTAAGCCAATCTTTGCAGCCTGGCGATAGGAACGAAGCTTAGATAATATAGATAATAGTGGTAGCAACGCAATATAGGAGAGAAAACCTAAACCTAGTGGATGCTGCGCAAGCCCCATTAAAATGGCTGAAAGTAAAATTTTAAAAACTTTATAATATTTGGATATCATCTCTTTGAATCTAAAAATTCCTGCAAAATGATTGCAGCAGATGTACTATCTATTTTTTCCTTATTGTGCCCAGTTTTAATTCCCTGCATTATCAAGGACTCTGTGGCGCTAACTGAACTTAATCTTTCATCTACAACAGAAATCTTCTGAGGGAATTCATCTTCTAGTATATTAACAAATATTTCAACTTTTTCTGTCTGCTTTGTTCTCTGACCTTTCATCCCAATCGGATATCCAACAACTAACTCAGAAACTTCATATTCATTAATTATATTTTTTATATTATTAATTAAATCATCATTGTTAGTTAGTGTATCTAAAGGTTTTGCAATAATTCTCATTGGATCTGAAAGTGCAATCCCAACTCTTGAATCTCCATAATCAATTCCAATAGCTCTTGTCATTTTATTTTTTTCTTTAATTTCTGAGCTAAAATCTTTCCTGGTTTAAATGATATTTTTCTTCTTGCTGGGACTCTTATTATTTCATTTGTTTTTGGATTTCTTGCATTATTTCTTGCCTTAGTTGGCTTAATATTAAAAACACCAAATCCTCTTATTTCAACTCTATAATTTTTTTCTGATTTTAACAGAATATTCATTATTTCATCTAAAACTAATTTCAACATTACTGATGATTCTTGTTTAGATATTCCATTTCGTAAACTTATCTTCTCAATTATATCTTTTTTTGTATATGTAATTTTTTTCATCTTCTCTTAATTGAAATAATATTGGATAATTGATGTAATTTTCTAAACAACCTATCTAGTTGCCTTGTATCCCTCACTTGAATTATTATTATGCAGGTGGCAAGACCTTCATGTGCTCTCATATCTATACTCTGTATATAAATATTTAAAAGTGAAACCTTTTCAGATATATCTTTTAAAAGATTTTTTCTATCTGTTGCTGTAATATTGAGCCTAACCATATATGAAGAATCTCTTCTTACATCCCAATCTACATCTATGAACCTATTTTCATTTTTTTGAACTGGTATATTTGAGCACATATTTCTATGTACTGTAACACCCTTTCCTCTTGTAATATAACCTACAATTTCATCTCCTGGAATTGGATTGCAACACTTTGCAAAGTTAATTAACGTATTTGATAATCCACCTACTTTTACTCCTTTACTTTGGCCTCGTGCAGCTTGAATAAATCTTTGGGTAAGTGTTTCATCTTCAATATTCTCTTCTTCATCTGAATTTGGGGAATACTTAGAGATTAAATCCCTAACTGTTATATGCCCCATACCTATTTCAGAATATACTAACTCAACATTGTTAAAGCCCATATCCTCAGGGTTTTTTTCAATTTCTTTAATCAAAGAAACTTTTTTTAACCTTCTTAATGTTTTTTCCAGTAATTCTTTGCCAAGTGAAATTGATTTTTCATTTTCTATTTTATTTACCCATCTTTTAATGTGAGATTTTGCCTTTGCTGTCCTTACAATTTTCAACCACGCATAGCTTGGAGTTTGTTTTTTTGAGGTTTCTATTTCAACACGATCTCCACTTTTTAAAATCGTATTCAACGGAACAATTTTTGAATTGACTTTTGCCCCTATGCAATGCATTCCAACTTGTGTGTGTACTTCGAAAGCAAAATCTATTGGTGTAGCACCACTTTTAAGCTGAACTAAATCACCGTTAGGGGTGAAAACAAATATTTCATCTTGGAACAAATCTATTTTTAATAGATTAAAGAACTCCTTTGGATTTTTATCCTCACTTTGAAGATTTTCTATCAGCTCTCTCAGCCATTTCATGTGTCTATTGATATCTTTTTCTTTTTCCGAGTATCCCTCATCGCTTTGTTTGTATACCCAATGCGCTGCTATACCAACTTCGGCTGTTCTATTCATTTTCTCAGTTCTTATTTGGACTTCAACGTTTTTTCCTAAAGCTCCTATTACCGTAGTGTGAATGGATTGATATCCATTCTGTTTAGGATTAGCAATATAATCTTTAAATCTATTCTGTACTGGTTTATATATCTGGTGAGTTATTCCTAAAGCATTGTAGCACTGATCATTTTCATTCACAATTATACGTATTGCAAACAAATCAAATATCTCATCAAATTCTTTTTCACGATTTTTCATTTTGTGGTATATAGAGGAATAATTTTTTGCCCTACCAAATACCTCTGCATCTATTCTTGACATTTCTAACTCTTTTATTAATGGTGAAATAAATTCCTTTATATATGACTCTCTTCTTCGTTTTGAGTCTTTAATTTTCTTCATTAAACTTTTATAAATTTTTGGTTCTAGTGTCTCTAGTATTATATCTTCCATTTCTATTTTTACATTATTCATACCTAAGCGATGCGCCAAAGGTACAAATATATCTCTACTCTCAGTTGCAACACGCCGCTGCTTCAATAGAGGTAAATGCCTGATGGTCCTAAGATTATGCAGCCGATCAGCAAATTTTATTATTATAACCCTTATATCTTTTGCAATAGAAAGAAACATTTTCATGTAATTTTCTGCTTGTTTTTGCTTTCTGCTATTAAATTTTATATCTGATAACTTTGATACTCCTTCTACTAAATCAGCAACATTAGAATTAAAATTATTAATTATATCATCTTTAATCATTGATGTATCTTCTAAGGTATCATGCAGTAATCCTGCTATAATTACATCTCTATCCATATTCCATTTCGATAGCTCTAGCCCTACAGCAATGCAGTGATTAAAATAGGGCTCCCCAGATTTTCTTTTTTGACCTTTATGGGCTGTAAATCCAATATTAAATGCTTTCTCTATAAGCCTAATATCTTCTCTATGCTCAGGAATATCTTTATCTAAAGATAAATTAGATAATATTAAACTATATTCTTTAGGAACTGCTGCGGGATCACCTGCTATAAGATGCTTAATCCTATCAAGTACCATTTATATTACATAGGAATATTAACATCCTGATGAGTGGCATCAAGATTATCAAATTTTGCAAAATTATCATGAAAGTACAAATCAAAGGTCCCTGTAGGGCCATTTCTATGCTTGCCTACAATAATTTCAGCTAAACCTTTGTCTAATTCATCTTTTGAGTAAACAAATTTTCTATATATAAATAAAATAACATCAGCATCTTGCTCAATTGCTCCACTATCTCGAAGATCAGACATTATTGGTCGATGATCAGATCTACTTTCTACCGCTCTAGATAACTGAGATAGTACAATAATAGGAATATCAAGCTCCTTTGCAAGGGCTTTTAAGGATCTTGAAATAGTTGAAATTTCTTGGGTCCTACTGTCTAGAGGCCTAGATGGATTTATAAGCTGCATATAATCCACTATTAATAAATCTATATTTTTTTCTGCTTTTAATTTTCTGGCCTTAGCTCTGAGCTCTAAGATATCAATAGATCCAGAATCATCTATATAAATAGATGCATCAGATAAAATTGATGCTCCTTTTGCTAATTTTTTCCATTCAGATTTTGGTAAACGCCCAGTACGAACAAGATGGCTATCTACTCTTGCCTCTGCTGTAATTAACCTCTCTGCTAGCTGCTGATTTGACATTTCTAAGCTAAATATGCCAACTTTATGGTTGTATTCTACTGCAGAGTTTCTTGCAATTGATAATGCCAAAGCAGTTTTACCCATTGATGGCCTTGCAGCTATAATAATTAAATCAGATTTCTGGAAACCTGATAGCAAATCATCTAATCTTGCATATCCAGATGCTATACCTGTTAATGTCCCTTGAGAAGTATTTGCCCATTTATCAAGAGCACCTTCAAGCAATGAGTCAATTTTTGTAAATTTATTTAATTTAGATTGCTGTGAAATCTCAAATAGTTTTTGCTCTGCTTTATCTAAGATAGAGCTGACATCAAGCTGATCATCATAAGCCTCTGTTGAGATATCTTTAGATACCGAGATAATTGTTCTAAGTACATACTTTTCTTTAACAATATCTGCATAAAATTCTATATTCTCAGAGGTGGGAGCCTCATTAGATAGCCCTGTTATATAATATGCACCACCTACAGTTTTCAATTTTTTATTTTTTTTCAAAATATCTATAAGACTTACTGAGTCTATAGCAGTATTATTTTCATATAACTTAATTATATTTTCATATATAATTTTATGATTGTGATCATGAAAACAATCTTTATTAAGAAATGTCATCGCCCGTGGGATAGCTTCTTTACTAATCAGCATAGAACCTAAGACAGCTTTTTCAGCCTCAATCGATTTTGGCTCGCTTCTTCCTTTAGAACTATTCATTGAATTTTCTGTCATCTAAATAATAATCTATTCATTAGTTTTATTAGTTTCGTTACTTTGATATGTCCACTCTAATTCGCCATTGAACAACTCTTTCATTGCAACAGAAAGAGGTTTATCTATATCATAATCAACTTCTTCAAATTCTTCTAGTTGCTCAGTATCTTCTATTTCTTCAAAAGCTTCGAGATGGACCGTCCTAGAGTTTATTATCTGCTTTTGTCTTCTAGCTGCAACAATAATCTTCTCATATAAATCTTCATTTTCTACGAATAGTTTGCTTATTGGCACTGCTTTTATATTCATTTTAAATTTCTCCTAATTGTTTTTTCAATTTTATCTGTTGTTTTCTTTAAATCATCATTAATAAAATGGTATTGAAATTTATCCTTGTATTCAATTTCAAGCTGCAACCTCTTGGTCCTTTGTTTTATAAGTGTATCTGACTCCTGACCTCTTTCTTTAAGTCTCTTTTCAACTGATTCAATTTGATCAGCTAATTCTTCTCCGGGAGGCTCAATAAAAATTGATATAACATTTTCTTCAAACTCTTCCATAAGAGTACAGCTACCCTTAACATCAACATCAAGTAGTATTACTTTTTTTTTAGATATTGCATTTTCAAGCGGTGCCATCAAAGTTCCATATCTGTTTCCATGCACCCATTCATATTCTAACATATCACCAAATTTTATAAGATGATCAAATTTATCATTCGTAATAAAAATATAATCTACATTTGGCACTTCACCTTCCCTCTGTTCCCTTGTTGTTACAGAAACAGAAAATTGCCAATCTTTATTTCTTTTCAACAACTCCTTGCAAATTGTTGTTTTACCAGTTCCAGATGGCGCTGACAGTATAACTAGTTTACCTTCTTTCATAATATATTTTGAACCTGCTCTCTTATTTTTTCAATCTCTGATTTAATATTAACTGCTAAATGACTCACCTCGACGCTATCTGTTTTTGATCCTATTGTATTAATCTCTCTTAAAAACTCTTGTAAAAGAAAAGCCATTCTTTTACCTTTCTCATTTTTCCCTTTTCTAATATAATCCTCAAACATTTTAATATGGCTATTTAGCCTTATAATTTCTTCATTGATATCCTTTTTTTCAATTAGAATAACAACTTCTTGAAGAAGCCTTCCATCATCTAAAACTACTTTATTCTTATTATTAAAATAAGAAGAAATTTTATCTTTATATCCCTTTAATATTTCATTTTGATTCTTATTTGAAATTTTAATGATTTTTTTTAGACTTTTCTTTATATTTTTTAACCTATATTCAATATCTATTGATAAATTGTTCCCTTCATTTTCACGCATTTTAATTAAATCTTCAATAGCATCATTTATAGTCCTGGATAATACTCTTTTATAGGATACACTTGAAGCTACCTGATTAGATTCTATTACTTCAGGTAAAGATAAAATTTTATTAATTGATATTTTCCCCTCAATTTCATTGTTAGCCAACAGTAACTTAGAAATTTTAAGATAGTCATTTACGCGACTATAATTAATATTTATTTGGTTTAGACTTTCATTAAGTATTTTATATGAAATACTTAACATTACTTTTCCTCTAATTAATTTTTTTCTAATCTGATTAACAATATAATCTTCTTCTTCGCTAAAAATTTTGGGAATCTTATGATTTAGTTCAAAATATCTACTATTTATTGATTTCAATTCAACCGTAATTGAAATATCTTTATTATGAATTTCTTTTTTTCCATAACCTGTCATACTAGTAATCATAAATTCACCTTCAAAAAATTGTTAATTTTTGGTAGAGAGGTCTAATAATATGCTAAAGTAGTGGTTATGTCCAAGAATAATATTATTTATATTAGGATTAAAGTTATAGTTATATGTGATTAACCTATGTTTAACACCTAATCCAAGAGTTACAGAGCTTAAGGTTGAGTAGAAAAGTTGTAACCTTATTTTTTCATTTATATCTCTATTATATCCCGCATGAAATTCTATATTTTTTTTTATATCATGCATTGATGAAGAAATAGAAATTTCATTTAGTATCGTATTTTTATTTAGATTGAGTTCACTTGAAAATGACAAAGATGGATAAATAGAATACTGTTCACCTGATGTCCACCCTATAAGTGAAACAATATTATCTATGGATAGACCAAGATTTAATTTCTTTTTAATAATTTTATTAATCCCTATATCTGCTGAAAATCCATATCCATGATGATTTTGCAGAGAATTATATAACGGCTTAAGCTTTATTCCTATTTCAGCAAATTTGAGATTAAATGAATTAAGTATTATAAGAGCAGATTGCTGATCTTTGTAGGTTGTAATATTATCATAATTTATTTTATCAATTGATAGATTGCCTCCATTATCATTCCATGCATCTTGTGTATTTGATATTTCTCTAATAGTTCTACTCAAAATTGATATTCCTAACTTATATTTTTTGTTACTTACTAAAATATGAGATACATTCATGTAGCTTATTCTATTTGAATATATACTCCCGAATGTATATAAAGTTTTACCTTTAGTGTGATATTCACCTAAGGTGTAATTATTTTCAATTGACATTGATTTGGTGTATGGCTTATTTATGCTATTAGATAAAATGAAAATATCAGGGGTATAGGAACTGAATTGCATTGAAAATAATAGTCCAATGGTAATTAGAGATACTAGGAAATTAATTTTTATTTTCATTTACTAACTCACCCAAAATAATTATAGCCTCAACTGGTGTTATATTATTTATATCTATTGAATCTAATTTTGTTTTAATTTTTTTGTGTTTTTTTTCATTTTGATTATTTGTGAAATTATTGAATTTCATATCAGCAATTTTCGTTTGCGATTGATTATCTTTTAGTAAACCCTCTAATATCTCATATGATCTTAACAAAACTTTACTAGGAATTCCTGCCATTTTTGCAACATGAATACCATAGCTTTTATCAATACCTCCAGGAATAATTTTTCTTAAAAATACTATTTTGTCATCCTCTTCTTGTATGGAAACACTATGGTTACTGGCTTTTTTTAGTTTATCTGCCAAATTAATTAATTCATGATAATGAGTTGCAAACAAAGTAATGGGTGCAAATTTTGATTCATGAATAAACTCAGTGATTGACCAGGCTAGTGCTAATCCATCATAAGTTGATGTGCCTCTACCTATCTCATCTAATAATATGAGAGACTTTGAAGTTAAATTGTTAAGTATATTTGCAGTTTCATTCATTTCCACTAAAAAAGTTGATTCGCCGCTAGCAAGATTGTCAGACGCCCCGACCCTTGTGAATAATTTGTCTATTATTGGTAATTTTGCTTTAGTGCAAGGCACATAAATTCCAGATTGAGCAAGGATAACAATGAGCCCTAACTGTCTTAAAAATGTGCTCTTTCCAGCCATATTTGGTCCTGTTATAATTGATATTTGTCTATTCTTATTATTAACATCAAAATCATTGGGGATGAAATCATCTTCTATGGAAAATAATTGTTCAATTACAGGGTGTCGTGAATTTTTTATTTTTATTTCTCTTCTATTGCTAAACTTTGGTTTAATATAATTATTTCTTTCTGCAAACAATGATAAAGATGAAGCTATATCAATTTTTGCAAGAATTCTTGAATTTTCTAGAATTTTATCATTAAACTTTATAATATCATCCTTTAATTTATCTAAAATCTCTATTTCAATTCTTATTACATTCTCTTGAGAGTTCAATATTTTATTTTCATATTCTTTTAGCTCTTCAGTAAAGTATCTTTCTGCATTTGTTAATGTTTGTTTCCTTATAAAGTTTTCAGGAACTTTATCTATATTTACTTTTGAAACTTCTATATAATATCCAAATACTCTATTGTAACCGATTTTAATTTTTTTTATTTTAGTTTCTTCTTGAATCTTCTTTTGATACTCTAATAACCATTTAGTTGCATTTTTAGAGATTTTTCTATATTCATCCAATTCTTTATTGAATCCGTCACGCACAAACCCACCCTTTAAATAGTTTGCAGGTGCGTCCTCTACAATAATATTTAATATCATCTTCAATAAAGTATTTAGATTATAGCTTTTACTTAGCAAAGAATTAATATTCTTTAATTTTGATTTAGCTGCAATTTTCTTTATTGAATCTATCAGCATAAGTGAGTTTGCCAATGATAATATATCTCTTGGATTAGTTTTATTTGCAGAGATTCTTGATAAAATTCTATCAATATCTGAGCAATACTTCATTAAATCTATCACCTTGTCTCTATTGCTACTATACTCAATAAATTCTTGAATACTATTTAACCTACTATTAATTTTATCTATATTAGTTAGCGGCTTCCTTATCCATTTTCTCAGCATCCTACTACCAATGGCTGTAGATGTTTGATCTATAGTATTAATGAGCGTTGCATTTTTATTTTCATGATTTATTGGACTAAATACTTCTAAATTATTTAACGTATATGAATCCAATGCTAGATATTCAGAATCCTCTATCTTTTTATAAGAAATAATATGAGATGTCTTTCCCTTATAATTTTGATTGACATAGTCTAATCCAAAAGCCGCTGATTTTATTAATGAGGAATCATTGCTTATCCCAAAACCCTTAAAATTATGTATTTTAAAGTGAGCTTTTAAATAATCACTGGCAATATTACTATCAAGATACCAGTTAGGGACTCCAGTTATCAATATAGATTTATTAATTTTAAGTTTTTTTACATTTCTCAATGTTGACTCAGGGATAATAATTTCCTTTATATTATATTGATAAATTATATTTTCTAAATCTTTAATATTAACTGATAATCCAAAAAATTCTCCTGTAGAAAAATCTAATAATGAAATAGAAGCTAGATTTTTTTCTATAACAAGAGATGCTAAATAGTTGTTTTCATTTTGATTGAGAAAATTATCTGATAAAGAAGTGCCAGGCGTGACGACCTCTACTACTTCTCTTTTTACTATACCCTTAGCATCCTTTGGGTCTTCAATTTGCTCACAAATTGCAACTTTATACCCTGATTCTAGAAGCTTATGTAGATATTGATCAAGTGCATGGTAAGGAAAACCTGCAAGAGGGACATCGGCTGCAGCTCCATTAGATCTCTTTGTTAATGTTATACCCAATACTTTTGATGCTATCTTTGCATCTTCCTCAAATGTTTCATAAAAATCACCCATTCTAAATAGTAATACAGAATCTGGATTTTCCTTCTTTGTTCTCCAAAATTGCCTCATCACAGGGGTGCCTTTTACTTTAGATAACATGATCCCCTTTAACTAATCTCCTGGAATCGCCATTTCTGTATGTAAATTTATTTTTATCTAGATATTCAAGAATTGGAACAGCATATTTTCTAGATAAATTTGTAATTTTTTTAAACTCTGGAATTGTCATTGCTTCATTTTCTATGCAATATTTAGTGATTACAGATTTGATATTGATTATTTTTTTTTCTGATATAAATAAATCAGAATTTAACTTTTCAATTATTTTACCATTTGTAAGTATTTTAATTGCTGAATTAAACTCTTTATGTGTAATAGAAAAATTTTCATTTATAAAGCTGTCTTTATTTTCAAGAAAATGATTTAGTCCTATATATTGTTTTATTTTTTCAACAGTAATATTCATTTCTTTATCTATACTTATTTTAAAATTAAATATTGACCAATTTTCTGAAATTTTCTTTATTATAGATTCCGATGATAGCTTTTCAAGCAAATAAAGCATCAAATTATCCTCTAGTTTAGTTTTTTGTAATATTATATTTTTATTGCATCCATCACTCAAGGGGTTTTCTTTGTGAAAGGAATCTAATGTATCAATAATATTTTTTTCAAATTCATCTAATCTAGTTCTATTAATTACCCATGTAAATGATTTGTATGATATTTGTTCATATCTTTTATCAATAGATAGAATTTTATTAAAATTTTCTAATGAAATATTTAATATTTTTTCAATGTCATTAATATTTAATGCATGATTCCTGCAATATATGTTTATTAATTCATGTACACTATCATGTTGATTTAAATTTTCTAATCTAATAGAATTATTCTTTATATCTTCCCATGTATCATCAAAAGGAATATAAATAATTTTCCCTCCCGCAATAGTTTTAACTGGCGAAAACATTCTAACAATAAATCTGTCGTTTAGCGCCGCTACCATAGAATTTTCTAATCTAAAAAGTAATATCATTTCATTTTTATTTTTATTTATAATAGAAATACGAGAGATTACCTCTTTAGTTCCTAAGTGCACCCTTACTCTCTGATTATTTTTTATTGTATTATCATAAGAATCTACTGTTGTAATTTTTGCTACAAACTTATTTTTTTCAGCATATGAATTAACTTTTGATAGGTGATACCCTCTTTTAAGATTAACTGCATTTATATTTGATAGGTTAATTGCCGCCCTATCTCCGCAGGATGCACTTTCAACATTTTCACCATGACTCTGGATTCCTCTAACTCTAAGAGTATCATTTGATGGTATCAAATCTAATGTGTCTCCTAATTTTACCTGCCCAGATACTATTGTACCAGTAACAACTGTTCCAAAACCAGATTTACTAAAGACTCTGTCAATATGCATTCTAAATATTCCTGTATCATTTTTATGTGATATAGAAGCACATACACTCATTATTTCATCCTTTATTTGATCTATACCATCTCCTCTCTCTGCTGATGACAATAAAATATTTGAGCCCTCAAGGAATGAACTCTTAACTAGTGCTTTTATATCTTCTTTAATCATATCAATCCATTCAGATTCAACTAAATCGATTTTATTTATAACAATGATTCCCTTTTTAATATCTAATATTTTTAGTATTTCAAAGTGCTCTATTGTTTGTGGCATAATACCGTCATCAGCGGCAATAACAAGTATAACAATATCGATACTACTAGCACCAGACATCATATTTTTTACAAATTTTTCGTGTCCAGGAACATCAATAATTGTAATGTTTTTGTCTAGGAATGCAAAGCCTATGTCTATTGTCATGCCCCTATCTTTTTCTTGCTTTAAGCTATCGGTATCTTTACCCGTTAGTGATTTAACTAATTTGGTTTTTCCATGATCAATGTGACCCGCCATCCCTATGACAATCTGTTTATCTAAAGGCATTTGTTTATTGCTTGTGAAATAATTTTATATTGGTTTTCATGTATTGCTTTGAAATCAATATATACTTTATCACTATTTATGTAGGTAATTATTGGGATGCTATTACCTCTCAGCTTATTTGATATAATATTTGCAGAATCTTTATCTGATTTTATTGAAATCGCAACACTCTTTATTTTTTCCGTAGGCAAGGATCCACTGCCTGCTTCAACAACTGTAGACTCAATATTAAAATCATATTTATTGATTATTTTACCATTAATTTTACTTATAATTAATTCTGCAGCTGCTTTCAATTCTTCAACTGGTCTATTTAGAAAGTGTATAGAAATGTTATCAGTTGAAACTTTTGACCTGCTAATATATGTTCTAAGGATTTTTTCTAATATTGCAACTCTATATTTATCAACTCTTAAGGTTCTGTACATAGAGTTTCTATACATCTTTTCTATTAAGGATTTTTTGCCACTTATTATTCCACTTTGAATACTCCCTAATAGCTTATCACCGCTGTATGTGACTACATCTACACCATCTTTTATGTAGTCTTTCACTTCTCTTTCAAAGGGGAGATTATTATTGGAATCACTATATATAGAGCCGCTTCCTAAATCACATAGTAACAAAATATCATGTTCTTTGCATAGTTTTGAAAGTTCTTTGATTTTTACTTCTTCTGTAAACCCAATTATTTTATAATTAGATGTATGTACATATAAAAAAGCAGCCGTTTTTTTATTTATTGCTTTTTTATAATCTGAGAGATGTGTTTTGTTCGTAGTTCCAATCTCTATCATTTTGCATCCTGATTTCTTGATAATTTCAGGTATTCTAAAAGATCCACCGATTTCAACCTGCTGTCCTCTACTTATAATCACATCTTTATTTTTGGATAGGGAGTTAAGCATAATCATTACAGCCGCAGCGTTATTATTAACCACTAAAGATGATTCTGAATCAACTAGGCTGTTAATTATAGGCTGTAGATGTTCAAGTCTATTTCCCCTTGTATTTGTCTCTATATCGACTTCTAGATTGCAGTATGGGAAGATTGTATCTGCTACAGATAAAAGTATTTCTTTTGATAAGGGAGCTCTTCCAAGACCTGTATTTAATATGATTCCAGTTCCATTTATAACAGATTTTAAGCTTGGTTCTTTGATTTTCTCTAAATGACTTTTGATTTTATTTATTGTATATGATTTAACATCACTTGGAATATTATTATTCATAATTTCATTTCTAATTGATGATATAATAGTTCTAATAGTTTCTGTTAAGTAATCATAAGGAAAATCATCAATGTAGCTGCTGTGTATAGAACCTTTGATGATTCTATCAACTGAAGGAATTTCTTTTAATGCCTCACGGACATTTTTGCTGTTACTCATAATGCTATTGTCCAATTATTTTGCATTTTTCTTTTTTTTCTCCCATGGCTTTTCTTTTAAGAACAATTGAACAACATCCTTATCAAATTCTCCAAATTTTGCACCTTGCTCAAGTATATCGCAAGCTTTATCAATAGGGGTTGGAGGTTTATACGGTCTATCTTGCGCTGTCAAGGCATCCCATACATCTGCAATACACATAATTCTAGCTGGGAGAGGAATTTCATCGCCCTTTAGTCCATTTGGATATCCTTTACCATTCACCCATTCATGGTGAGATGAGGCATAGAAGGGAACATTCTTCCATTTTTCTGGAAATGGAAGCTTTGTTAATAGTTTTTTTGTTCCGTGTATATGACCTTGAATCTTTTTACGCTCTGCATCTGTTAAATTTCCTTTTACTACACTAAAACAATTAAATTCATTTTCTGATAAATATGGATGCTCATCACCATTTGCATCAACATACTTCATATCATAGATTTTATCTAAAAACTCCTTTTTTTCAGGGGGTAGATATCCTGGCTTATTAAGCCACTCAATAAATTCAACCTGCTCATTCAATTGATTTATTTGCTGTAAATATTCTTCATTTTCAAAGTCTTGTGGTTTATTGTCTTTAATATTTCTTAACATAGATTTGAATGTTATATTTTCTTTTATTTTATCAAATCTATCTAAAACTACCTGGAAATTAGCTCCATCTAATCTATTTTGTTTTTCTAGTACATCCTCAGGAACACCTATTTTCCCAACATCATGCATTAAACCAGCCACCCAAACTTCTTGTAGTTGATCTTCTGTGAAATTAATATCTTTAAATGGTCCTTTATCTTGCTCATTTACTAGCTCTGCAATTTTCTTTGTAAATTTAGCTACTCTACTAGAGTGACCAGCAGTGTGAGGACTTCTTTCATCAATAGCTTTAACCGTATATTTAATCAATGAATTTAGCAACAGTTCAACTTCATCAATTAATTCGACGGTATCAAGTGCTACAGCTGCCTGACTACCCATTGAGTGTATAATATCATTAAAATCATCCTCAAAGGGTATAATATCACCTTTTGTGTTTTGTGCATTTAACAATTGAAGCACACCAATTACATCACCCTTATGATTAATCATGGGAACTACAAGCATTGAATTTGTTCTATAGCCAGAAAACTTCTCATAATTTTTTGGCCCTTCAGCAAATACACTTGTATCAACATACACATCTGGAATATTAATTACATTTCTAGTGTGGGCAACATATGCAGATACATTTGATAGATTTTTTTCATTATTTTCATCGTACAATGGAACGGGAGGAAGAGCAGCTTTTTCTCCTGAGGTCCCACCTTGATATGATTTAAAGGTGTCATTGTGTAAAACTTCAAAATTTAAAAATTTTTTGTTTTTACTAAGCCTGTAGAATGTTCCTGCATCGCAATTAGTAAATTTTCTTGATTCAGATAAAATCATTTCTAATAACTTTAGTATATCTTTTTCTGCTGATAATGCTATACCAATTTGATTTAATCTTTTTGATAATTTTACATAATTTTGAGACATTTATAATTCACCATATTTTATATTAAATAAAATGCTCTCAGAACAGAAACAATGAGAGCATTTTATCTAATAATTAATTGAATTAATCTCTAGTTTTAATTCTAGCAGCTTTACCTTGTAAATTTCTTAGATAGTACAATTTAGCTCTTCTTACTTTACCTTTCTTTAAGACCTTAATTGAATCAATGTTCGGAGAGTGCATAGGAAAAATCCTTTCTACTCCTATACCATTAGAAATTTTTCTAACAGTAAAAGTCTTATCTATTCCTCCACCTGAAGATATTGCAATCACAACACCTTCAAAGCTTTGTACTCTTGTTTTATTCCCCTCAATAACTTTTACACCAACATTCACTGTATCACCTGATCTAAAACTAGGGATATCTTCTCTTAAACTATCTGAAACTGCATCTATTATTTTATTCATTACTATCTACCTTATGATTTTTCTCTTTATTATAGATTTTATACAAATCTTGTCTTCTTGATTTTGTTTTATTAATTCTTTCTTCTAGTCTCCATTTTTTTATTTTTTCATGATTCCCAGATAACAATACATCTGGCACCTTCATATTATTATATTCTTCAGGTCTTGTTTAATAAGAACAATCAAGCAATCCATCATAGAATGAATCAGTTTTTGCTGATTCGATGCTATTAATTACACCTGGAATTAATCTCACAGTACTATCTAAAATAACACTTGAGGCTAATTCACCACCTGTTATCACATAATCACCAATTGATATTTCATCTGTAACAATGCTATCTCTAATCCTTTGATCTACACCTTTATAATGACCACAAATAAAAATTAATGCTTCTTGATTAGATAAATTAGTTGCAATCTCATGATTTAATTTACGACCATCTGGTGTGGGATATATAACTCTTCTGCTAGTACAATTTAGTTCATTTATTGTAAAATTGTATGCATCAATTATTGGCTGGGCTGTCATAACCATTCCATTTCCACCACCATATGGACTATCATCTATTCTTTTATTTGCATCATTTGAAAAAGAAAACAGGTCTAGGAAAACATACTCCACTAAATTCTTTTCAGATGCACGTTTCAATATACTAGTTGAAACAAGCTCTTTTAGTAATCCACAAAAAGGAGATATAAAAATAATTTTCATTATTAAAACAATCCCTTTATAGGATTAATAATAATCTTTTTTGAATCAATATCAATCATAATTATTACATCATCAATCATAGGAACTAAATATTCTTGATTACTATAAAATACAGACAACACATCATTGGCAGGTAGATGCAAAACCTCTTTAACTACTCCATAATCATTATTTGATTTATCTACTATTCTAAAATTTACTAGATCGTTTAAATAGAATTCATCTTTTTTCAAATCTGGCAAATCAGACCTATAGATATTAATAAGTTTTCCCCTTAATGATTCAGCATCTTCCTTACTATTTATTTCAAAAAACTTAATCCTATTTTTTTTTAGGGAATATGAGGTTTTTTCTACTTTGAACTTAAGAAAATTATTCTCACCTAAAAAAACTAACTTATTTTTTTGTAAAGTACGTGATTCTTCATTATACAAAATAATTTTTAATTCACCTTTAATTCCATGGGGCTTAATTATTTCACCAATAGGAACTAGTTTGTGATTATCATTCAATTATTTCTAGTATTGCTCTTTTACCACCTTCTTTAGCAGTTGCAGCAGAA